>PLAD01000211.1 GCA_003134215.1 Armatimonadota bacterium | reverse complement strand
CCGCCGCCGCCACTGCCGCCGCTGCGGAATCCGCCTCCGCCGCCGCTGCCCGCTTCACGCGGTCGCGCTTCATTGACAACCAACGCTCGACCGCCTACAGTTCTGCCGTTCAGAACCTTAACAGCATTCTGAGTTTCCTCGTCCGTCGACATCTCGACGAAACCAAAACCACGAGACTGACCGCTGTAGCGATCGGTCATAACTTGTGCAGATACGACCTGACCTGCCTCAGCGAATAACTCCTGCAAAGATTCCTGCGTAGTAGAATACGACAGATTGCCGACATAAAGTCGATTTGCCACTTTAACTGACTCCCATTTCTCTGATCCCAACCATAGCTGCTCTTCACCCCAGCGCCTTCGAACCCAATGCGGCGGTGAAGCAGCGAATCCCGAACTTTCAGCTTATCAGCTAGTAAGCCAAGCGGCAAAACTTGTCCAACGGCTTCCGGCAGACTGACTCAACTGAGCGGCGCTAACCTCGACTAATCAAGGTCGTAACTTGGATGACCTATTATAATGGAAGTCGACCTTTGTGTCAATAGTTATCAGGCAGGAAACAGCCGCCGTCCAGCTCACTTTGAGCACGCCTTACAGGACTGCGGCAATCCTATGCTATGATCAAATGACAATGAGTGAGTTCCCGCTAAACAACCTGACGCCGCTGATGCGGCAGTATTTCGAGATCAAAGATGAACGTCCCGATATCATTCTGATGATGCGGGTAGGCGACTTCTTCGAAGCCTACGGCGCCGATGCCGAGACTATTTCCCGCGAACTTGAGATAACCCTTACAGGCCGCGAAGATAAGATGGCCGGAACGCGGATCCCAATGGCGGGTGTCCCGCACCACGCCACAGAACGGTATGTTGCGCGGCTGATGGGCAAGGGTTTTAAGGTCGCGCTTTGCGATCAGGTGGAAGACCCAAAGCTTGCCAAAGGGCTGGTGAAGCGAAGAGTTACCCGTGTCTTAACTCCCGGGACATTGGTTGAGGATGCGCTCCTTGATTCACGGCGTAACAACTATCTAGTCGCCGCAATTCGCCGCGAACGGTCTCCCGCTGGGATCGGCGTGGTCGATATCAGCACAGGGGAGTTCCTCGCGACCGAAATAGCGCCCGATTTAGGTATCGAGAAAATCGTCGAGGAAGTAGTCCGCCTGCAGCCTGCCGAGTGTTTGCTGTCGAGCGAAGAGGAAACCGAGCTTGCAGATGCAATAAAGGCTGCTGTAAACACAGTCATCACCTATCATCCGTCGCACGATCAGCGCCGTGCACCGCGCCAGCAGCTTCTCGATCACTTTGGAACACAGTCGCTGCGCGGATTCGGCGCCGAATCCTACACCACCGGAGTTGAAGCTGCCGCTCTTTTGCTGGACTACATGCGTCAGACACATCAATCCGCACTGACACATATCCGTACTCTGGGGACTTATTCTACAGACTCCTATATGTCGCTCGATTCGGCGACTCGTCGAAATTTGGAGTTGACACAGTCTCAGCTTGATGGGTCACGGACGAAAAGTTTACTGCATGTGATCGACCGGACTGTCACGGCTCTTGGCGGAAGAATGGTGCGTAAGTGGCTCGACCAGCCGCTGCTTTCACTTGAGAGCATCACCAGCCGCCACGATGCGGTAGCGATCTTCCACGGCGATTCGCTGCTGCGCGGCGATGTTCGCGAGACACTGCGCGGTATTGCGGATATCGAAAGGCTGACTGCTCGAATTTGTTCGGGCTCGGCTAATGCTCGCGATATGCTGGCCCTTAAGCTTTCATTGGAAAAGCTAAATGTCCTGAGCAACGATCTGGTACGGGTCCCGGAAGGCACCGTTCTCGCTTCTGTGATAGGACGGTTGCAGAGCGCACCTCCTGACTTACACGAACTTTTGAACCGTACCATTGACGAAGATCCGCCGCTGCTTCTGCGTGAAGGGGGGCTCATTAAGGATCGATACAATGCCGAACTCGATGAGCTTCGGGAGCTCAGATCGGGCGGCCGGGCGTTTATTGCGGCGATCGAAGAGAAGGAGCGGGTACGCACCGGTATCAAAGGGCTTAAAGTCGGCTACAACAATGTCTTTGGATACTACATCGAAGTAAGCAAACTCAGCACCGAATCGGTGCCTTCGGAATATATTCGAAAGCAGACGACGGCGAATACGGAGCGGTACATTACGCCCGAACTCAAGGAGCGTGAGGCACAGGTGCTCGGTGCGGACGAGAAAATCGTCGAATTGGAGTATCGCTTGTTCAATGAAGTACGGGAGCAAGTTGCCGATCTCTATTCTTCCGTTCTGTTGAAAATAGCGGCGGCCGTTGCAGCGATTGACGCACTTTCAGGACTGGCAGAGGTCGCGGTGAGCAACCGGTATGCGCGTCCGACAATGCTCGAGGGCGGCTCGCTCAAGCTCATACAGAGCGTTCATCCAGTCGTCGCGCAACTCCACGGCGCATCGTTCTTTATTCCGAACGATGTTGAACTGAACACCGACGACAGCAGGCTGCATATTATTACGGGGCCGAATGCCGCCGGTAAATCGACCTTTCTTCGTCAAGTCGCGCTTTGCGTGCTGCTTGCTCAGATCGGTTCGTTCGTCCCGGCCGCCGAGGCGCAAATCGGCATTGTCGACCGGATATTTACACGGGTGGGTGCGCATGACGATCTTGCGAGCGGACAGTCGACATTCATGGTAGAGATGAACGAGACTGCCAATATATTAAATAACGTTACAATCAACAGCCTGGTCATACTTGACGAAGTAGGGCGGGGGACCAGCACCTTCGACGGTCTCGCGCTGGCCTGGTCGATCGCCGAGTATCTGCATGATGTTCGCGCCAAGACTCTTTTTGCAACCCACTATCATCAGCTCAACGAACTGGAAAAAGCGCTCCCTGGAACGAGAAACTTCCGAGTGGCCGTCAAAGAACAAGGTGAACATATTATCTGGCTGAGAAAGATCATGCCGGGCGGTACGGATAAGTCATACGGCATCCAGGTAGCCCGGCTCGCCGGAGTTCCAGACTCAGTCCTGCGAAGAGCCACCGATGTCCTCAAAGAGCTGGAAAGCAAAGACAAAGGATCGAAATCGTCTCAGGTAATCAGCAAAGCGGCCAAACTCCAGCTCACCCTCTTCGAAGCCGAAAAACATCCCGCAGTCGAACGCCTGCAAGATCTAGACCTCGCCGTACTCTCGCCGATTGAGGCGTTGAATGTTTTATACGAACTGCAGAAAAGCGCGAAGGAGAATTGAGGACGCTAGGTTCGGGTGGCGCTTCTTGGTCGTCTGACCAAGGAGCAAGCATAGTTGCAGTAAACTTCTTCGAACACACAACAACGGGCGGCAACCTTGGACTGCATCATGGACTGCGCCCTTTTCTGGAACAGATAGTTAAGGTGCAACCTTCTCCTTATTATAACCGACAGATTCAAATTCAGTGGGCGGCAGGTAGCCGATGGCTGAATGTAGTCGCTTCTTATTGTAGACTTCTTCAACAAAGTGAGCGATCTGGTGTCTGGCCTCGGCAATGTTGGCGTATTCGGTCATGTAGACCTCTTCGTATTTCAAGGTCTTCATGAAACTCTCGGCAAAGGCGTTGTCCTGAGGTACACCCTTACGGCTCATGCTGATGGCGATGCCGTTGTCAACAAGTGTCTTGATATACTCGGAATTGGCGTACTGGCTGCCCCGGTCTGAGTGGTGCACGAGCTGTCCAGGCTTGAAGGGCCGCGTTTGCAAAGCCATTTCGAGAGCATCCAGCGCTAATCGGGTGTCGATCCGCCTTGAGATCGACCATCCGACGACCTTTCTGCTGTAGGCGTCCATCACCATGGCGAGGTAGATAAACTCCGAACCAAGACGGATATAGGTTATGTCGGCGACCCAGAGCTGGTCGCATCTCGTTACGACCAGGTCCTTCGCCAGGTTCTTGTAAGTCGGGAGGCCGTGATCGGAGTCGGTGGTGGCAATTCGGAACCGCTGTTTCCGAAGGCAGAGCAGGTTGTCCTCACGCATCAGGCGCAGGACGGTCTTTAGGCCGACGTCCACGCCCTGGCGCAAGAGTTCGTGAGTAATCCTGCGGTAGCCAGGAAGGCCATTCCAGGGCGAGCTTTTGAACGCGGTCCCGCAGTTCAACATCCGTATCGACAAAGGGATCGTAGCTGCGATAACGGTAGAAGGTAGAGCGAGCGATGTCGAGCGTCCGACACGCTGACGTTACGCTCAAAGTCGCGGAAGATCCAAAGGTTTCAATCACTTCGGTCATTTCTTTTCGCTTCCTCCCTTCGATCCGCCGCGTGGAGGCAGAGCATTGAGGCGGTCCGTTTCGAGCGATTTTAAAGCCCTTTTTAACAGGGCGTTCTCGGCGGCGTACTGACCGATAATCCGCTCCAGCTCGGCAACCTTCGCCTCATGGGTATAGGCGTTGCCGTTGCCTTGAAAGGCTTCGGCGCCGTAGACGGAGAGCTGGGTGCGCCATTTGGCGATGCAGTTGGGATGGATTTCGTTCTCGCGGGCAACCTGGGCCAGAGGCTTGCCAGCCTCCACCTCGCGAATGACGCGAACTTTGAACTCCTTGGTGAACTGACGACGATTTCGTGTGACTGACATAATGATATTCTCTTTCCGAGGATACCACCTTAACTTATTGTCTCAATTCAGGGGAGCAGTCCACTTTATTGTCGTATTGACAAGTCGCTTAGTCCCATGGAAAATACTAATCTTGTATTCCGGTATGATTAGTGTGAATTATTGTTAAGGTTGTGTAAGCGCTGTTATGAATCAAAGTAGCATTCGAGGAAAGCAAAGTAAAGTAAATGGTTTCTTCCGGCACCTTTTGCTATCGTGGGCAGTACCAGCCGTCGCTACCATCGTATGGCAGCTATCAACACATCCGCCGGAGATCTTCGCTAGGGTGCTTCCGCATGCTGAGTGGCTAAGTCTCGTGAATCGATCCGCGAGTTTAGCGCAAACATTCCCTGGCCCAAGTCAAATCTACGCGGCAGGTGGCCACCTTTGGAAAACCGGAGAGCTCTTGAGCGCAATCGAAATTAGCTCCCAGCGCGCGTCGCTCGGCTTCTTGGTGGGAGGCAGCGTTGGGTTTGCGCTGGGGCTGTTCAACGGGCTGTTTTCGTTTGCAGAGACGATGTTAGATAGTTCAATCCAGATGCTGCGAAACATTCCTCACCTTGCGCTAATTCCAATTATCATTCTGTGGTTCGGAATTGACGAGCCAGCGAAGGTCCTTCTGGTGGCGATTGGAGTCTTTTTTCCAATCTACCTTAATACATTTCACGGCATACGGTCGATAGATCCAGCGCTTCGGGAGATGGCATCGGTCTATGGGTTAAAGTCGTGGTCACTCTTTTGGAATGTGATTCTGCCAGGCGCAATGCCGTCTATACTGGTCGGTATCCGTTTCGCACTTGGGCTTATGTGGCTGACACTTATAGTCGCGGAAACAATAGACGCCGATTCCGGAATAGGATATATCACTAACAACGCCCGCGAGTTCATGCAAACAGATGTCGTCCTTATGGGAATTCTCCTCTACGCTCTCCTGGGCAAGCTCGCCGATGCGTCGGTACGTCTGCTGGAAAGGATCCTTCTCTCATGGCAGCCAGCGTACCAGCGTTAAATAGAGGGGCGACCGGCGCAGCGGCGTCGCACACCGATCACATCATCATTGAAGGCATCCACAAAAGCTTCGGTTCCGAACAAGTACTGCGCGGGATCGATCTCACCATTGCGCAAGGTCAGTTTGTCGCACTTGTGGGCAAAAGCGGTTGTGGAAAGAGCACACTTCTCAGATTGATTGCCGGGCTCGATTCACCGACCGAGGGCCGCGTACTCATCGACGGCGAACTTCTAAAAAATCAAAACACCGGTGCCCGCGTGATGTTTCAGGATGCGCGCCTTCTTCCTTGGAAGCGTGTGCTGGATAACGTAGGATTGGGCCGGCCCGGCAACTGGAGGCAGGAAGCGAGTAAAGCACTGTTGGATGTTGGCCTCACTGGTCGCGAACGCGACTGGCCAGCGGTATTGTCTGGCGGCCAGCGTCAGCGTGTGGCGCTGGCTCGCGCCTTAGTGTCTCGGCCTCGTCTGCTTTTGCTCGACGAGCCTCTTGGGGCGCTCGACGCATTGACTAGGATAGAAATGCAGCGGCTGATTGAACGGCTTTGGCGGGAGCGCGGCTTTACAGTATTGCTAATCACGCATGATGTCGAAGAGGCAGTTACACTTGCCGATCGGGTCATCCTCATTGACCAGGGCAAAATTTCGCTTGACGAAATAGTTAATATCCCCAGACCTCGCCAGCGCAACAGCGCACACTTCGGCGATCTTTCGGAAAAAATTCTCGAATCGGTTCTTGGAAAAGAATCAAAACCCCTTGACGACTAAAATTATAGGCGGTATACTCAATTCCATACTATTCCTATGTAAATAGTATTAAATACCAGATCTATCCAAATCTTCCTTGTCTGGCAGGCTGCTCAATCTGATTGCTGAGCTAAGTTCGTTGGGAAAAATTAAAGATTTTCGCCACCGAACTGAGGCAGTTGATTAGGTAAGGCTAGTCTGGCAAATTGCGAGCGAAATCACATTTAGTTGTGACGCCGGATGAGATGAAGAAGATTTGACTAAGCAAAAAGCTAGTTCAGGGTGATCCCGGTGGGCAGGAGGATGCATTGCACGGCTTTCGTTGGGTGAGCGTGTTATGTGTTCTTTTGATCAGGCTTGGTTATGCTGGCCGCAATGAGCTTGGTGAAATTTGCCTGATATAGGCTAAGGATAACCAATGAAAAATATAACATCGCCACGTAAGGGCTTTACCCTTATAGAACTACTCGTCGTCATAGCAATTATAGCGATTCTCGCTGCGATTCTCTTTCCCGTCTTTGCACAAGCCCGCGAAAAGGCCCGCCAGACCACCTGCGCAAGCAATGAGCGTCAGATCGGCATCGGAATTCTTGCTTACGCCGAAGATTACGACGAAACATTAAACCCGTCGAATTACTTCGGGTCAAATATTCTCATTAACGGCAATGCCGGTACGGGGAACGTCACCTGGCAGTACCTGATCGATCCGTATATCAAGGCAGGTTTCCAGCCGACAATCGGTGCGAACGGCTTTGGTGGTAAGAGTGTCTACCAGTGCCCTGATTTTGATGTTGAAGCGGTAACGGCTGGAAATGACGAAAGCCGCGCTGCCGATAGCTATGTGACGAATGCGAACTACTTTGCGCCGCTCGCATCGAACGCCATCGTCGTCGGTTTCACTGACCCAAGCTCAAACAACCCGATTACCGGCAATCCTTACGATGAGAACGCCGACTATAACAGCATTCTGAACCAGCCGCCAGCGACACTCGCTCAGCTCACTACGCCGTCGCAGACTGTGTTTCTCTCGGAAGCACGTGGTCGATCGGTGTACACCTACGGTGATGCTGGCCCAAATGCGACGTTTTACTCGGTCGCTCTGAAAGAGAACACTGAGCCATTTCTTGAACCGCAAACTGGCCTAGGCGGAAATGATGCTCCGTCCAACACTGGCGCAGAATATGCCGCCGCGCGTGATCGCCATAGCGGTGGTTCGAACTACCTCTTCGGCGATGCGCATGTTAAGTGGATCCATGCTCCGAGCAATAATATCGCTATCACTCCTGGCGATTCGATTAATGGAGCTACAGCGACTCCTTACGGTTTCACCGTCACTCCTGCGGCGACTGGAGTTGTTTACCGTCGCAGCGAAAATCCGAACGCGACCGGCTGGTTTATCGACGATATCGGAAACTAACGAGTTAATTAGTGAAACTCGTTAAATTAATAAGATGCGCCGCTTTTGGCCTTACTCTGCCAGTTTTCCTGGCAGGGTGCGGCCATAAGGCCGTACAGCAGACAGTCGACGGTACACCAGCATCGCTTACGGTGCGTATCGCCTACCATAAATCGGGAATATTTAATATTCTGCGTACCTACGGGACACTGGACAAAGCCCTTGCCGCGAAAGGCGTTGCCGTCAAGTGGGAAGAATTCGCAGCCGGTCCGCAGGTTCTAGAGGCCATTGGCGATCATAACGCCGACCTTGGTGCTACCGGCGATACTCCACCGATCTTTGCTCAGGCAGCCGGGGTTTCTCTGGTCTATGTCGCCAACATTCCACCTGGCGATCCGACCAGCCAAGAGATAATCGTCCCTAAAAACTCGCCTATTCGAACTGTAGCGGATCTTAAAGGAAAGAAAGTCGCCTTTCAGAAAGGGTCCGGAGCGCATTACATGCTGGTGCAGGCGCTGACCCGCGCCGGTCTGAAGTACTCCGATATCCAACCGGTCTATCTTTCCCCGCCAGATGCTGGCGCGGCATTTGCGTCCGGGCAGCTCGATGCATGGGTGATTTGGGATCCTCTGCTGACCATCTCGCTCACCCGGAATGGCGGGCGGGTAATCGCCGATGAAACAGGTCTTCCGCAGCGGGGGGGTTACTATCTAGCCGACCGATCCTTTGCGGTAGCTCATCCAGATATATTGAAGATCGTGCTTGGTGAGGCGAAAAAGGCCGGGGATTGGACTACAACGCATCCGGAACAGGCTGCCGTAATACTCTCCCCAAAAGAAGGGCTTCCGCCGAGTACCCTCTCAATTATATTCAAACACGGTGGTCTGGCGGATTATGTTCCACTCAGCCCGGCTGTCATCGCGTCACAGCAGAAGGAAGCAGATACATTTTATGCGCTTGGACTTATTCCTAAGCCAATTAGCATAGAAGACGATCTCCTTCCGCCACAGACCTTGGAAGCACTAAAGTAGGTTCTTACGATGGAGATATTTTGGTTTCTGCCTACATCGGGTGACGAGCAGTATCTTGGATCTTTGGAGGGTCGGCGCGAGCCGACCACTTCTTACTTACGACAGATCGTCACTGCGCTCGACGATCTTGGTTACGGCGGGGTCTTTCTGCCGAGCGCGATCGGGTGCGAAGAGGCCTGGGTGACTGCGGCCGCTCTTTTGCCAGCCACCGAGCGGCTGCGCTTTTTAGTGGCCATTCGCCCAGGCGTCATTCTTCCTTCGATTGCAGCCAGAATGTCGGCGTCCCTTGATCGGATATCTGAAGGCCGACTGCTCGTCCATGTTGTTACTGGTGCAGGAAAGGACCATTTGGCTGCGGAAGGCGTTTTCGTCAGGCACGATAGCCGCTACGAGCTAACGGAAGAGTTTCTGACAATCTGGCGTGGACTAATGCGCGGCGAAACAGTCGACTTTACCGGGAGGCATCTCAGCATACGAGAAGGCCGCATCTGGCCGCTTCCGGTACAGCAGCCTTATCCACCGCTCTACTTCGCCGGATCGTCAGCACCAGCAATTGAAGTCGCGGCTCGTCACGCTGATGTCTATCTCTCTTGGGGCGAACCGCCGCATATGGTACGCGAGAAGATTGATGCCGTTCGTCGGTCGGCCTCGGCGATTGGTCGAACCGTTAAATTTGGACTGAGGCTCCATGTCGTGGTGCGTTCAACCGAAGAGGCTGCCTGGGCTGCTGCAGAAGATCTATTACGTTATGTGACAGACGAGCAGATAGCGTCGGTTCAAGCAAACCTCACCAAGAACAACTCGGAGGGGCAGCGCCGAATGCAGCAACTGCACCGCGGTCGCCGAACCGGATTGGAAGTTTCCCCAAACCTCTGGGCAGGGATCGGACTCGTCCGGCCGGGTGCTGGAACCGCTTTGGTTGGCAGTCCAAAGATTGTTGCTGAGCGGCTGAAAGAATACGCCGATCTCGGGATTGAAAACTTTATCCTTTCCGGCTATCCTCATCTTGAAGAGGCCTACCGGTTTGCCGAACTTGTCTTCCCCCTAATTCCCAATCTGACAGTTCCAGAAGTGAAGGTGAGGGCATCGGAGAGGACCGAATTTCACGGATGGTGGTCGCCGAAAGAAACGTCGGCAGCTTCGCCTGATCCGGTGTCAGCGTGAACCGCTGTCAACACAAAAACGAAAGTTTAAAAGAGTATGAATGTATTTTGGTTTGTGCCAACCGCTGGTGACGAGCGGTATCTAACCGCCCAGAATGGGCGTCGGGAAGCACGGTTCTCCTATCTGCGGCAGATTGCGATGGCGCTGGACGATCTTGGTTATGGAGGAGCACTGCTTCCAACCGGGATCGGCTGTGAAGATGCCTGGGTAATCGCGTCCGCACTAGTCTCGGCAACCAGAAATCTGAAATTCCTGGTTGCGGTGCGCCCTGGTGTGATGCTGCCGGCAATTTCGGCGCGGATGGCCGCGTCGCTCGATGTTATTTCTGAAGGCCGCCTATTGATTAATGTAGTGACCGGGAGCGGTGAAGACCATCTGGCAGCGGAGGGTGTCTTCGGCGACCACTCTCGCCGGTACGAGATCACCGACGAATTTCTAACAATTTGGAGAGCACTGCTTCGGGGCGATAATGTCAATTTCGAAGGAAGCCACTACAAGATTCGCGGAGGAAAACTCTGGCCGCTACCGATACAATCTCCGCACCCGCCGATTTTCTTTGGCGGCTCTTCTGCTCCGGCACTCGAGGTCGCATCCCGTCACGCCGATGTCTACCTCACGTGGGGCGAGCCCCCAGACTTAGTACGTCAAAAAATAGACTCAGTCCGCTCTTTGGCAGCAAAACAAGGTCGAACGGTGAGTTTTGGTATTCGCCTGCACGTGGTTGTACGGGAAACAGAAGCCGAGGCATGGGCCGCAGCGGAAGACTTGCTAAAGTATGTTACTGATGAGAAGATTGCGTATGTTCAATCACATCTTACGGCGAATAACTCGGAAGGGCAGCGGCGCATGCAGCAGCTGCATGGCGGTAAGCGCGATTCGCTCGAAGTGAGCCCTAACCTTTGGGCGGGTATCGGATTAGTGCGGCCGGGTGCAGGAACCGCTCTTGTCGGCGACCCGGAGATCATTGCGGAGCGCCTGCGAGAGTATGCCGACCTTGGGATTGAGACCTTTATCCTCTCTGGCTATCCGCATCTCGAAGAGGCGTATCGTTTCGCCGAGTTAGTGTTTCCGCTTCTCCCCGAGCGAAATTTTGAAAAATCGTCAGTGGAAGTGGCCGAGCGGAACGGACACCACGGTTGGTGGTCGCCAAACAAGGTGCCAGCACAGGCGGCAGAGAAATAAGATACAATGTTTAATACAGCCCAGTCGACAAGAGCCATCGGCTTTTGCTTTTTGTTACTTTTCCTGACTTTGTTTGCCGGACCGTCAAAAGCCGATCAGACGCCGATCTCGACACCGGAAAGTTTTGTCTACGGCGACGCTCTAGCGGATGCGCCGAGTTTGGCGCCGCGTGGGCCGTTTGGTGTGGGTGTGAGGACAGTCGCACTGTTCAACCCGAATCAGATCGATATTGTCCACGCGACGGCAACCAACCCAGCTCCAACGTACGATCGTCCGGTTACCTTCGAAATCTGGTATCCCGCGAAGATTCCGGCTGGTAAGACCCAGCTAACCACGTACACCGACTGCCCCTCTCCGAGGGCAGGGCAGCCGCCGCCCCCAGCCCACAGCTTTGAGGGGAGGGCGCTGCGAGATGCACTGCCAGATAGCAGCAAGGGGCCGTATCCGCTGATTGTGGTCTCCCATGGCTATCCCGGCTCGCGGGTGATGATGAGCAATCTCACGGAAAATCTTGCATCTAAGGGATATGTTGTGGCTGCGATCGATCATGCAGACTCGACACACTTTAACAAAGGCCCGTTTCCGAGCACTCTGCTGAACCGTTGGTCGGATATCACATTCACGCTCGATCAGATACAGTCTGCGACTGAAACCACCCAAAAATTGTCGCCGCTCGCCTTCCTTGCCGGGCTCACTGATGTTAAGCGTACTACTCTCATCGGCTACTCGATGGGCGGGTTTGGCGTGCTAAATGTTGCCGGTGCGGGATACAGCGCCAAAGTGCAACCTTTCGTCGGCGGACTGCTTTCGGCTAGGCTTGCTAGCGCTGCTGCCTTTGCTCCCGATCCGCGAATAAAGGCGGTTGTCGCCTTTGCACCATGGGGCGGGGCAGAAGGTGTGTGGGATAGCTATGGTCTTGCGGGGCTGAAGGTGCCGATTCTATTTGTCGATGGCGATCACGACGATGTGGCGAACTATGCGAATGGGGTAAAAGTGCTCTTTAATGGTGCAGTGAATGCCGATCGCTATCTACTAGTCTACGAAAACGCCCGCCACAATATTGCTCCAAATCCACCTCCTCAGCTTCCAGGGATGGATGCCCGGGCATTTCTAGGCTACGGCGAGCCAGCCTGGGATTCACGGCGGATCAATAATGTCAACCAACACTTCATCACCGCGTTTCTGAACCAGTACATACAAGGAGTGAACGCG
>PLAD01000166.1 GCA_003134215.1 Armatimonadota bacterium | reverse complement strand
AGTGCGCCGCGTTCCGGCCGAAGATCGGGATTAGGGATGAGATCGTACTTAGGGCCTCCTACAGCGCCGAGAAAGATGGCGTCTGCTTTCAGAGCGAGTTCGCGCGTATCATCAGGGAGCGGATGTCCGACTGCATCATATGCGGCCCCTCCTACCAGTGCCTCCTCTAGCGTGTACTCCACGCCGTGCTTCTTTGCAGCGGCTGCCATTGCTCTCAAACCTTGCTCCACTATCTCTGGCCCGATTCCATCGCCACGTAAAACGGCAATTAACGTCATAGTTTCTCCATCCTTATTCTCAGTAAGATAAATCCAGGTAAAGGCTCGCTTCGTTGTTAAATTGCAGAGCGAGCTTTCAGTTCCATGTAATGATTGATCAGGTCGGCGCTGAGTGCTTCCGGCGGGCTGTCGATAGTCCACACGTTGCGACGCTTAAGCAGCGATATGGCCGATTTCCGTTCTTGAAGCACCTGCAGCGCTACCGACTTTTTGTATACTTCCGCCTCAGTTGTTGGGTCTATCGAAGCTGCCGCAAGTATCGTTGGGTCAGCGACAGTAACGCACAGCAATCGGTGTCGCCTCTCAACCATCGATACTGCAGACAAGATCTCCGCCGAAGACTCTGGGTCTACCAAGTCGGTAAAAAAAACAATGAGAGACCGGCGTTTCCAGCGGGCCAAGATTTCAAGAAATCCAGCGCGATAGTCGCTCTCGGCCATCTGCGCGTTGACGTTATAAAGTGCGCTTAGCATACGAAAGACTTGCGCTTTGCCTTTTTCAGGCGGAATGAACGTTCTCATATCTGCATCGAACGTAACCAGGCCGACTTTATCGTCCTGCGATGCCGCGACATAGCCAAGCATCAAGGCTGTATTGATCGCGAAGTCCAGCTTGGTCATCTTCTGAACTTGCTGAAGCATCGTCCGCCCGCAGTCGAGCACAAGCAAGATGTTCTGCGCCTTTTCGACATTGTACTGTCGCGTAATCAGCTTGCCGCGCCTGGCCGTTGCCGGCCAGTCAATCTTACGGTATTCGTCACCGACGACGTAATCTCGAAGGCTTTCGAACTCGCTGCCTGCTCCGCGCATTCGCATGGAGCGAATTCCGACCTGCATCAGGAGTCCTTTTCTTGCGAGAAGGTCGTACTTCTCCGTCTCCTGGAGGTTTGGATAGACCTTAACACTCGCTGTCGCCGGAACTGAGTCGAACCGCTCAATCAACCTGAACGGACCGGCGATCAGGAGGTACAAGTTACCAAACTCATAGTCTCCCTGTCTATGCGGCATTACCGAATAGGCGTATGTCTGGGGACGATTGCTGCCGCGAAAGACCAATTGTTCTTCGGATTTGCCGTCAACGGTGAACTCAGAAGGCGGTGTATCACGCACGACCACACGTGCGAGCCTGCCTCCACTTGACAATGCATTCAGCGGGCCATTTAATCGAACTGTGATGGTGACACGGTTTAATGTTCCAAGAGAGAGCTCTTCGGTACATTTGCGCTCTGCCGTATAAATTTTTTCCGGCCTGCCCATGATCAGAAAGTCAGCTATAGCAAGTGTAGCTAATATTGCATCGTAGCCGAGGGTGATATTGACCATAACTGGCCATTTAATTCCCAGTAGCAACGCAGCAACTGCGACGGCTGTCAAACAGATGAGCAGTTTAGTTACACGCATTGATCAGGGCTGCAGTTTCTTGACGCCGTCGGCAATAGAACCGAGCAGCCGCTCATGCAGCTCCTGATTCGACGCAGCGCAGATAGTCTGCAGATTGCTTTCCGATGTATCGAGCAGCGGAATGTCGTTGAAACTCTCGCCGTAAGCATTTGTAACGATCGCCCCTGCTTCGATTGCGATAAGCGCCGCCGCCGCAATGTCGTAGGTAAATAGCCCCAGGGCTTTACCCCTTCCGGCCTCGATAAATGTGTCCCGGGTCCAGGGATGGTCTTTCATAATGCGGGCGCCTACATCAAGCACGGCTGCGAGCTGTCCGGTCAGCAGACGTGTCAGTGAGTAGGCGGTCGAATTAAAGAGAAAACAGCCGCCGCGTATCGAAGAAGTATTGATAATTTCGCTTAAAACCGGCCCAAGATACTGGAATGGCCGTGCGACCGCTTCAAACGAGAGGGGAGCATTGGCGAGATCAGTCGTCCTAGAGAGGTTCAATATGCGACTTTGCCCTGTGCCGTCGGTCCATACAGCGCCGCGGCCGCGAGAAGCAAAGAATACATCATCTTGCTTTAGCTCGGCTACGCATCCGCAGCGAACACTTCCCATGGTGACATGCTCGGTATATTCAGACGATGAGACCGCGACAACGCACTGCTCGAAGCCGGCAAGCGCCGGCCTGGTGCCGTCGATCGGATCTATGACCAGAACGGCCTGGGGAGCGCCGCCGAATTTTACCAAGCCTTTGTCTTCGGAATAAAAGGCTATCGATAAGTCGTTCGTCGTGATAAACTCGATAATCGCTTCTTCTGCGATATCATCGATTGCGAACGTTGCATCGCCGCTCTCGGCAGTTCCTGTTACCGCTCTAGAACGCCATGCGCCGAGATGCGGTCTGACTTTGCCGCGTATGAAACTCGTGATACTCCTGACGACTTCTTCTTCATTCATGGATTATTCTTTCGGGAAGGTTGGCCGGAAGTCCTTTTGACCGGCAATTATGAAGGTATAATTCTCACGCTGCGGGGAGAGATGCCAGAGCGGTTGAATGGAACAGTCTTGAAAACTGTCGTGGGGGTCACCTCACCGTGGGTTCGAATCCCACTCTCTCCGTTGCTAAAAAGCCCCCGCCAGGTCGGCGGGGGCGTTATATTGCTTCTTAAACAGCAAGCGTCTCCGTCTTATCGCCGCCGTCCACGTCGTTTCCTCCGCTGGATGGTTCGGAATCCAGTCCTAACGGAGCAGCTTTGGAAAACGCAATTTTATTCGTCTCGACATCCGCTTCAAGCCGGATTGTATCGCCTGCAACAAACTTGCCCAGCAGCACGTCTTCCGACAGCGGATCTTCGATAAGGCGCTGAATCGCTCGCCTCAAAGGCCGTGCGCCGTAAGTCGGATCGTATCCTTCTTTTGCGAGCAGTTCTTTCGCCGCCTGAGTGATCTCCAGAGTCATGCCCTGCTGTGTTAACTGCTTCCGTATACGGGTCAGCATCAGATCGACGATCTGCAGAATTTCATCTTCGTTCAGCGGATGGAAGACGATGGTCTCATCTACGCGGTTCAGGAACTCAGGCCGGAATACTCTCTTGAGCTCATCCTGTACCCGGTTCTTCATGCTCTCGTAGTTTCGAACGCCTTCACCGGTACGGGATGCCGTTCGATTGAAGCCCATCTCGCGATCACCCTGGATCTGCCTGGCGCCAACATTCGATGTCATAATAAGTATGACGTTCTTAAAGTCGACAACTCGGCCCTGTGAGTCGGTCAAGCGTCCGTCCTCCATTATCTGGAGCAAAATGTTAAACACTTCCGGATGTGCCTTCTCGATTTCGTCCAGCAATACAACCGAGAACGGATTCCGTCGAACTGCTTCGGTAAGCTGACCGCCTTCTTCGTAACCTACATAGCCTGGAGGTGCACCGACCAGTCTGGAGACAGCGAACCGTTCCATGTATTCCGACATGTCGATACGGATGAGCCGCTCCTCCTTCTCCATGAGAAGCTGTGTCAGAGCGCGAGCAAGTTCCGTCTTTCCGACACCGGTCGGACCAAGGAAAATAAACGAGCCCATCGGTCGGCTTGGATCCTTCAGGCCGCTTCTTGAACGACGCAGGGCTCGGGCGACGGCGACAACCGCCTCGTCCTGACCGATAATTCGGCCGTGCAGCTCTTCTTCCATCCGAAGAAGTTTCTGTGTCTCCGCTTCCACCAAGCGCGAAACAGGGATGCCGGTCCAGGAGAAGACAATCTGTGCGACTTCGTCTTCATCCACCTTTTGCTTAATATCCCGTCGCCGCTCCTGCCACTCTTCGTCTAGCGAACGAACCTTTTCTTCGAGGGTGTTTCGCTGTGCTTGCAGTTCATACGCCTTCTCATACTGGCGGTTAGTTGGGAGCGAAGCTAGCTCTTTCTGCACATTTTGCAGGTCGAGCTTAGCTTGACGCAGATCCTGGGGAGGCATTGCGCCGCGCAGCCTAACTCGCGATGCCGCTTCATCGATCAGATCGATTGCTTTATCGGGCAAGAACCTGTCCGAAATATATCTATCGCCGAGTCGTGCCGCCGCATCAAGCGCTTCGTCGGTGATTTCCACGCGGTGGTGCAGCTCATACCTAGCCCGGAGCCCCTTGAGAATTTCGATGGCTTCGTCGATACTCGGTTCTCTCACCTGGATAGGCTGGAAACGTCTCTGCAGAGCCGCATCGCGTTCGATATACTTGCGGTATTCGTCCATTGTCGTTGCGCCGATGCACTGCAGTTCCCCACGAGCCAGCGCCGGCTTCATGATGTTGGACGCGTCGATCGCGCCCTCGGCTGCTCCTGCTCCTACGAGCGTGTGCAGTTCGTCAATGAACAAAATGATCTTGCCCTCGCTGGACACAATCTCCTTCAAGAAAGCTTTGAGCCGGTCCTCGAATTCGCCGCGATACTTCGNNTTTTGCCGACGCCGGGTTCGCCTAAGAGGCATGGATTGTTCTTTGTTCGACGGGAGATAATTTGGATAACTCGCTCGATCTCCCCGTTCCGTCCGATAACCGGATCCAGCTTTTCTTCACGAGCAAGCTGAGTTAGATCGCGGCCGAACTCGTCAAGAGTCGGAGTACGTCGAGCCTTTGGCTGTGCTCCACCAGTTGTNNTGAGGTCGATCACTCTTTTCGCACGCGGGGTCAACTGCATGTCCTGACCGAGCCGTCCGTCGCCGCGGGTTACCTGACGCTCGATTTCGGAACGGATGCGACCAAGCGATACTCCCATTCGATCCAGGATTCGAGCGGCTACGCTGTCGTTTTCACGCACAAGTCCCAGTAGCAAATGTTCCGTGGAGACGTAGTTCTCACCTAGGCGTCCAGCTTCTTCCTGCGCGAAAAACACCACCTTGCGTGCACGTTCAGTAAAACGCTGCCACATTATCGTCTGTGCCCCCTAGTACTTCTACTCATAAATGAACGAATCCCCGTAATAATACTCGGCAGAAAATGCTCATTGCTTGAAATCACGTTACTGTCAACTAGTATACCCGAGATAACGTTCCGCGTTCAGACTGGCCATTGAGCTAGGCAGTAGACGGGAACCTGCGCATGCATTTAGCCTGATACAGTTCACCCAGGAGAAGACGGTATATTATTTCCCTCGCTTCGTCGATATTCAACTGAAATTTATCAGTCCGACTTAAATGACCGGGTTCGCCCTCACATTCTCGTATCAGTCCAAGAAGCAGGTGCTCCGTGCCGATGTAGTTATTACGCAACGAAAACGCTTCTTCATTGGCCAGATCAATGACATGTTTGAGGCGCTTTGTCGGCGCTTTTCTACCGTTTGCGACCGGCAACTGATGAAGCAAAATCTGGGCATCATCGGAGTGAAGCTTATATGGGGCAACGCCCAGATATCTCAAAGCGCGCGCAGCAAGAGTATCGTCATCCGACGATAAGGCGAAGAGCTGGTTATCTGTCGTTATGTAGCCGCTACTAAAGTCGGGTCGCCTCGTGGAGGGCGATACCCAGTGTCCGTTCCGCACGAACAGTCAGAGTTTCAGGCCATATGTCGAAAACTGGCTGAACCGAGGCGAGCGAAAACCGACCTCTTTCCCATGATTCATCGACGACAGTCTGTATATCGGACTCCTTCGGAAACAGTGTTAGCATCCCGCTGTTGTGCTGAGCGAACAAAGCCAAGTTATCCGCATTGATTTATCCAGTACGATTTAAATCGAGGTAATGCGAAATGTCCTGTTTTTGCTCTGTTTTAATAGTGTTTTGAGCTCACAAAGGGTTTAGAGCTACAAAGCGATGATACTTAAATTATAGATCGCAACTGAGCAGAATGTCAATGCGTTGTTATCATAATGCTAGTCTCGCGGAATATTTAAGACGCGGAAAATTAAATCAAACGTCCATGGCGCTGGTGCGCTATGTATGGCACATGGATGTTAGTATAAAATGGGAAAAGCCAGACCGTTGAACTGGCCTGGCTTGATTGGATTGGGTTATCTGCTTTTTGACAGCTTTCGGCGCATTTCTGTGTTTAGTTCGCGCTTTCGCATGCGGACGTTTTTTGGAGTTACTTCTACTAGTTCGTCCGATCCGATGTACTCGATGGCTCGGTCGAGAGACATCGTCGTTGCCGGTGTCAGGCGGGTTGCAACGTCTGAGTTTGACGATCGCATATTAGTAAGCTGTTTCATCTTGCAGATGTTGACTTCAAGATCGGTGTCCCGCGCGTTTTTGCCTACGATCATTCCCTCGTATACTTCTGTTCCAGGCTGAATAAACAGTATGCCGCGGTCTTCCGCGCCTGCCAATCCGTAGGCTGTCGACTGTCCCGGCTCGGAGGCGATCAGCGAACCGGATTTCTCCATGCCGAGGTCTCCGACATAAGGGATATAACCTGCGAACAACGAGTTCAGGACACCGGTGCCTCTCGTCTGCGTAATGAACTGACTTCGGAAGCCCAAAAGGCCGCGGGTCGGCACTTTGAAGAGCAGTCGCGTATGTCCGTCGCCGGTCGAACTCATATTTACCAGTTCGCCTTTTCGGCGGCCGAATGTTTCGATGACGAAACCGCTAAACTCGTCGGCGACATCGATATCGACTTCTTCAACTGGCTCAAGCCGGTGGCCTTTTTCTTCGTGGTAGATAACTTCAGGCTGTGAAACTTGCAGCTCGTAACCTTCGCGGCGCATGGTTTCGATCAAAACAGCCAGGTGAAGTTCACCGCGACCGCTGACAAGATACTGATCTGGGCTTTCCGTCTCTTCGACCCGAAGGGCGACATTGGTCTGTAATTCCTTCATCAGACGCTCACGCAGTTTGCGTGATGTCGAGAACTGGCCTTCTCGTCCGGCGAACGGCGATGTGTTGACTCCGAAGGTCATTCGGAGGGTCGGCTCGTCAATTGTCAGCAGTGGGAGCGGAAGCGGATTACCGCGCTCACAGATGGTCTCACCGATATGAATTTCGGGCAGACCGGTCACTGCGATAATCTCACCGGCCTCGACATTCTCTACTTCAGTCCGATTAAGGCCTTCGTAGATAAATGTGTTAACAACCTTGCCGTCTTTGTTCTCGCCTTCGCGGGTGATGTATGTGATCGACTGCCCGGCGGATATGGTGCCCTGCACCACTTTCCCAATAGCCACCCGCCCGCGGTAGTCGTCGTAGTCGAGAGTCGTAATGAGTGTCTGCAGCGGGGCAGATGCATCGCCGCCAGGAGGGTCGACATGCTTCACGATAGTGTCGAACAGTGGTTTTAAGTCTGGGCCCAGATCTGTCTCATCGAACGACGACTTTCCGAAGATTGCAGATGCGTAGATAATCGGGAAGTCGAGCTGCTCTTCGGTGGCGCCAAGCGCGACGAAAAGGTCGAATGTTTGGTCTATCACCCAGGCTGGGCGTGCGTCGGCGCGGTCGATTTTGTTGACAACGACTACTGCCTTATGTCCGGCTTGAAGCGCCTTGGAGAGAACAAATCTGGTTTGAGGCATAGGGCCTTCGACCGAATCGACGAGGAGAAGGACTCCGTTTACCAGGCCCATAACTCGCTCGACTTCTCCACCGAAGTCGGCGTGTCCCGGTGTGTCGACAATATTGATTTTTACATCGCCCCATCTGACAGCCGTATGCTTGGCAACAATCGTAATTCCGCGCTCTTTTTCGAGGTCCATCTTATCCATGACACGCTCGATAATATGCTGGTTCGCACGAAATGCGCCGCCCTGCTTGAGCATAGCGTCGACAAGAGTAGTCTTGCCGTGGTCAACGTGGGCTACTAACGCAATGTTTCTAATCTGATTCTGCATGAGTTCCTAAATTACCGTTCCTATTCAATATTCGCTTTTACATTCGATGCGATCAGCGATCCGGGTGGGACCGTCTGACCTGCACTTACTACTACTCCTGCGCCGACAATCACATTTTCGAGTTTCTGACCGGCGGATATTTTAGCGTCTTGCCAAACTATCGTGTTCTGAAGCGATGTTTTCGCACCGATCCGAGAGCCGGGGCCAATGATGTTGACTCCTTGAAATGTGACATCCGGCGCTAAATGCGCCTGGTTTCCGATCAAAGTGTAGTTCGGCTCATTGGCGATCAATTTGCCGCGAAGGCCGAACACTTTGCCCTTTAATACATCTTCGTTTGCTTGGCGATAGCTTTCAGGCGTACCGGTGTCCTGAAGGTATCCCTTGAGCAAGACTGCCTGCAAGTTCAGGCCATCGGCCAGCATCTGGGGGAAGACTTCTTTTCCAAAGTCATACGGCTTCCGCTCAGGAATATACTTGAATACGTTCGATGTAAGGAGGTACACTCCCGCGTTTGCCTGATCAGTGAACACTTCTTCGATGGGCGGCTTTTCCTGGAACTTCGTAATCCGTCCGGCGTCATCCGTTGCGACTAGACCGCAAGCAGTTGGATTGTCGGTTGAAAATACACCGAGAATCGCTGCCGCATCGGTTCGCTTTTGACGATCGACCAATGGCGCTAAAGTGACATCGAGCAAATTGTCGCCATAGATCACAAAGAATGGGTCGTCCCCAAAGTAGTCCTGGCACTTTTTTACAGCGCCCGCAGTGCCAAGCAGGGTTTCTTCCTGGCTATAGCTGACAGTCACCCCGAAAAGTCTGCCATTACCGACATAATTGAGAATCGTTTGGGGCAGGTGGTGCAGGTTGATCATAACTTCCTGCACACCCTCTCGGGCAAGCCATCGCAAGGTCCTTTCCAGCAACGGAATGTTGCCGATCGGAACCATTGGTTTCGGTGTCATTAATGTCAGAGGTCGAAGACGCGTGCCCTGGCCGGCCGCAAGTACCATAGCTTTCACGCGAGCATTATAGCATAGCGGACCCGGATCGATCGGCAGTTATGCAATTTGCTTTACATTCGGACTACAGGAGGTCATAATTGGTTACTTTTCGGAGGAGAGATTTATGCCAAAAAAAGCTGTCTTCGGTAGTTCTGGGCCCGTTGCCAATGCGCCGTATACTCCGGCTGTCCGAATAGGTCAGACCCTTTACGTTTCAGGCCAGATTCCACTGGATCCTGCTACCTCTCGAGTCGTTGAGGGCGATTTTGAACAGCAAGTTCGACAATGTCTTCGTAACCTCGCGGCTCTGTTAAAAGAAGATGGTCTTACACTCGACCACGTCGTAAAAACAACAGTATTTCTACTGGACCTGAATGACTTTGGTGTCATGAATCAGGTTTATGGGACGTACTTCACTGGGGTAAAGCCAGCGCGTTCCACCGTTCAAGTAGCCCGACTGCCGCTGGATGTCCGCATAGAAATAGAAGCGATTGCGGTCGCCAACTGACACGCAAAAAATGAAGGCCTGGGTCACAGGCCTTCATTCATTGTACTTACGACGCCGAGCGTTCGCTGCTCGCTTCAGACTCTGCAGATTTATTTCCGGCCGCTTTGCGTTCGGCAGCTCGTGCTCCCCGCATCTCGCCGCCTTTACGCCCAATTTCTGCGTAGAAGTCGGCGCCTCGTTCTCGCTTTACGGTCTCTCCGCCCTTTTTACCAATGGCCTGATAAAAGGAGTGGCCATACAGGTTCTTAACTGTTTCACCGCCCTTTTTACCTGCTTCTTGCGCAGAGCCGGGTTTTGATGCAAACCCACCGTTTCGATCGTGATCGTGCGATCCTTTGTGCGCCTGCGCAATGCGCCTAGCGCCATCAGAGCCGGGTTCCGGTCCAGGTTTAGCCATAACTTACTTCCTTCCCTTTAAACGGATGTCCGCTTTCGCTCGGTCTCTGTCGGCAAGTCCGTTGCAGCAGATTTAGACCTCAGATCAGCCAGACTATTTTTTTGTTAAAACTGCATTATGCAGAGTTCTTAGTTTCGATTTCGGCCTCCAAGCTCTCTTTTTTATCCTTGAATTCAGCCTTGCCGGTTTCAACTGCATCGATAACTTTTGCCTTAGCACCGTCCAATGCATTCTTCCCTTTATCTGCGGCATCCGAGACAGCTTCTACAGCCGTATTCACTGCGGTTCCTGCCTGATCTTTCACAGCACCCGCTGTTTCGGATATTTTTCCCGAAACCTGCGATGCTGTGTCTGCAACAGTGTCCGCTACCTCATGCGCCTTTGCCGTTACTGCTTCAGACAGTTCTTGCGCTTTGGCTGTGACCGTATTTCCAACATCAGTTGCCTTCGCTGCTACAGTGTTACCCACCTCAACAGCTTTCGAAGCTACCGCAACGCCCACTTCGTTTGCTTTTGCCGCAACTTCTGTCGCTTTTGATGCAACGGTGCTGCCAAGCTCGGTAGACTTGGTCTTCAAGACCTCGATCGCATCCGTCGCTTTGTCTGAAAGGACGGCCGCATTTTCCTTTAGAGAACCTGCCACTTCGGCACCCTTGACACGAGCCACTTCGGCATATTCCGTCGACTTATCTGCAAGAACTTTTCGAGTGTTTTCTCCGCGCTCGGGAGCGTAGAGAATCGCGATCAGCGCACCGAGCGCTCCACCGAGAAGTAAACCCGCAAAAAAGTCCTTTTTGCTGCCCTGTTCCTGTTCAGCCATATCTAATTCCTCCCGTTATTCGAATTTTTCCCAGCGCCGAAAGAGCTGAACCCCTTGGAAATGCCAGCCATCAGGCTGGACAGGTTAATCAGCGGCTTCGTGACCGTCTTTTGAACGACTGTCGCAGTATCTTCAACTTTGTCCGCGATATCTTCGACGACTGCTTCTCCCTTTGAAAGTATGTCGTCTGCTTTCTCACCGACATTGCTCGTCACTTTTTGCAATGTAATGAGGAAGTCATTTATCTTCAACACAATCGGCTCAGATTTCGTCAAAGCCAAATCGATCTGGACATTGAGGAATCGCAAACCGAAAGCGATCGCCCCGAGCAGCGCGATTGTTACTGTTGCGAAGAGCAGGACAAATACCAGTACGATGTAGAGAGCAATTGTCGCGGCGGTCCCGAGATCCATGTTCAAATCCTGACTTTACAATGTGTTGTCTACATCGCTATAGCAACCCACCGTAATATTTCTTATATTCTACCCCTATGCCTATCGGCATAAACTTACTGCACGTTCCATTGGGCTGACGCAAGCAGGTTTTGGATCGCATTTCGTCGGTGGCTGACGCGGTTCTTCTCTGCTGCGGAGAGCTCAGCAAGTGTTAAACCCAGTCCCGATGCCTGGAAGATCGGATCGTATCCGAATCCGGAGGCGCCTCGGGGAGCTGGTACGATCTTTCCGCGTAGTTCACCCTGCGCTGTAATAGAAGTCTGGTCTGGAATACAAAGTGCGACACAGGTGATAAATGATGCCGCCCATTCGCCGGGGTGACGGGACAGGGCCGTCAGGAGAGCTGAGTTACGTGTTTGGTCGTCGGGAACGTCCACCCATCGGTGGGACCTAATTCCCGGCGCTCCCCCGAGAACGTCAACACAGAGCCCCGAATCGTCGCCTAGGGAAGCGATTCCTGTCGCGTTCATTGCTGCCCTGGCTTTGGCCTCCGCGATCTCACAAAAGGATGAACCAATTTCGTCACCAAGATCGATTTTTTCATCCAGGTCGAGAAGAGAGAGGATCGTGATTTGATTTCCAATGGATTCACGAATAATGGCCGAGATCTCGGCAAACTTACCCTTGTTCTCAGTGGCAAGGAGTAGAGCGTCCGGTATCTTCAATTTATAGAAGATCCGCAAGCGCCGCGCGCTGCGCCGCGAAAATCGTCCTTGTACCAACTATCGCGAGATCAAGGAGTTTGTTCAAACGGTCACGGTCGAACGGCGCACCTTCCGCAGTTCCTTGAACCTCAATGTAGCGGCCAGCGTCGGTCATAACGATATTCATATCGATCTCTGCTTTTGAGTCTTCGTCGTAGGCGAGGTCGAGACGTTCTTCGCCCTCGACCAGACCGACTGACACTGCGCTCACCCATTCGGTAAACGGGAGCTGCGCAATTGTTCCTGCATTCTTCAGCTTTATCGCCGCTTCCGCCAGGGCGACAAACGCTCCTGAAATGGACGCGGTTCTCGTCCCACCGTCAGCTTGAAGAACATCGCAGTCGATGAAGATTGTCCTCTCGCCGAGTGCACCGAGGTCGACCACACTCCGAAGGCTGCGGCCAATGAGTCGTTGGATCTCTATCGACCGGCCGTTCGGCTTGCCGGATGCAGAATCGCGTTTGCTGCGGGTGTGCGTGGCCCGCGGCAGCATCGCATACTCCGCGGTCAGCCAGCCCTTGCCCTGCCCTTTCAGAAACGGCGGGACCGAATCTTCGACACTGGCAGTGCAAAGAACACGGGTCTCACCTACCGAGAATAAGCAGGAACCTTCTGCAAGTATTGCAAATCCCCGTTCGAAATTAAGGGGACGAGATTCATTGAGCTGGCGCCCATCGGTGCGGGGCATGCGATTTTTTCCTTCAAGAGAGAGTAAGTACAAAGTCGATCGTAGACGATTATGGCGATGACCAGACATATTGTCAACAAACCACAAATCGTAAGGGTGTTGCCTGCATTTGCTCGTCGGTTCGCGAGTTTCGGCAGTGCTGATTTCAGAGAGTCGCCCACTTCTTGCCATCTTGCCACGAAAGGTTCTGATCGAAATCGTGTCTGCTTATGCCCGCTTTTGGTCGATTTGGTCTGAGGGTTCGAGGAATCGGTTTTGATTTTGTTCTGTACTTATGTATTTGTGTGTGAAAGTGACGTGGATTATGGGCACGTGAGTAGTCGATCTTCTCGTTTTTGGGCGTTTTGTGGCTGTCGTTGGCGGTTGTGTAGGCGTTTGTAATCGTGGCGACGTGTTGGAGGGTCGGCTTTTGTGGCCGGGATGGGATATTTTGTTGTTTGAACCGGGTTAAGGTAAGGATTGTTCGTAGCCGGCTCGGATCTCGGTGGCCAGGCGCTCGGCTCACGCGATTTCGAAGGTGCTGAGCGGCCGGTTGGCCGGACCGAGCATCCACGGATTGTGGGTACAAATCTTGTTGAATATGATATTCAACACTTCCATTTCGTCGTCGGTAAGGCAGCTGATGTCCTGTTTTTGCCTTCGTTTATCGACTACCGGCTCCGGCGGCAGGAGGTACCGGCCGAGGTCTTTCGCGATTTCGACATCCAGGCGGGACAGTTCGCTGGACATGGCGAGTTCGATGCGCTTGTCGGCATAGGTATCGGACAATTCGGTGCTTCGCGCGAGCGATGCTTTCAGCAGTTCGTATCGCGTCATCTTGACACTGATCTGGGCGTCCCTGGATGCTAACGGATTTTCACGGTTGCGATCGAATAATTCTTTACGAATTGCGTTGACCGATTCGATGAACTCCGGCAATGCACGCCAGCGGCGGAGGGTTCGAACATTGACGCCAATCTCGGCGGCGACATTATTGTGGGTCATTTGTTCATCGAAGATTAAGTTCGCTGCATTTGCTTATTGTTTGGTTAACGGCATTTTGGTCATTTTCCTTCGTTTTTTCGGAGCTTAACCCCGGCCCCTCTCGTCATTTCCGCTTGAACAACTCGCCGGCGAGA
>PLAD01000251.1 GCA_003134215.1 Armatimonadota bacterium | reverse complement strand
GGCAAACCGGTGATCGGCACCAGCCAGACCGTATCGTCTTTCGAGCGCCGCAACCTGGTCGACTACATTAGTAAGCGCTATACGCCCGATTCGATTGTTGTGTCGGCTGCCG
The DNA here is from genome assembly GCA_003134215.1 of Armatimonadota bacterium. GTDB lineage: Bacteria > Armatimonadota > Armatimonadia > Armatimonadales > Capsulimonadaceae > BOG-944. The sequence goes on along the minus strand of PLAD01000251.1, from coordinate 6,940 downwards.
GAAACCTTGAGCACGATCAGGTAGTCGAGCTAATCTCCGAGCGGTTCAGTGGTTTGTCAGGTTCACGCGCCGATTGGCGTATCGCCGATTCGACACCGGTGACGGTCGCCGCAACAAAAAAAGTTTCAAAGCCGATCGAGCAGGTTCATGTCGTCGTCGGCGTCCCCGGCTACTCACAGCTCAACCCCGACAAGTACAAGCTTGCGCTCCTCGACAATATCCTCGGCGGAGGAATGTCGAGCCGCCTTTTCCAGGAAGTTCGCGAGAAGCGCGGCCTTGCTTATTCTGTGGGCTCGTACACCGCAAACTATCGCGAAGGAGGGCTCTTTGCAGTGTATGCCGGTACAAGTAGTGAGACTGCGGACGAGGTCGTCGATATTATCCAGCAAGAATTCAAAAAGATCGCCTCGGAAAACGCGACCGCCGATGAACTCGATCGCGTGAAGAACCAAATCAAGGGTAGTCTGGTCATGGGTCAGGAAAGCATGAGCGGACGCATGATGAAGATGGGAAAGAACGAACTTACGTATGACAGGGTCATTCCAATCGAGGAAGTAGCGGAAAAGATTCAGGCGGTAACGCTCGACGATATTCACGAGACCGCGAAGGCGCTCCTTATTCCCGCGAAGGAAAGCATCGTTCAGGTCGGCCCGTTTGACGAGGAAGATTAGCATGCCGATCCGCGTAGTCGTCAGCGGCGCCAGCGGCCGCATGGGCAAAGAGACTGTCAAAACAGTCCAACTTGCAAATGATCTGGAATTGGTTGGTGTCGCCGAAGCGGGCGATGACCTGAACCAGATTCTGGCGAACCTGAAACCGGATGCGTTGGTAGACTTTACGACTCCGGAATCAGCGATGCCGAATATCAGGATAGCCCTCAGTAACGGCGTCGTACCGATTGTTGGAACAACCGGAATCAGCGCGGAAGATCGAACAGAGGCAGACTCGCTCTGCGAGAAAAATGGCGTAGGAGCATTGATCGCTCCGAACTTCGCCTTAGGCGCGGTGCTGTTGATGCGCTTCTCGAAGGAAGCGGCAGCGTACTTTCCGGATGCAGAAGTTATCGAAATGCACCACGAAAAGAAGCTGGATGCACCTTCCGGTACGGCATCGGCAACTGCGGAAGCCATTGCCGAGGGCCGGAAAGGATTGAGTCCGACTGAGCTTCCCGCCGGCGCCTTCGAGAAGATCCCTGGCTCCCGCGGCGGCAGCGCCGCCGGAAACGTACCTGTTCATTCGATCCGCCTTCCGGGTTTTGTAGCGTCGGAAATGGTCGTATTCGGCGGAATTGGGCAAACCTTAACTCTGCGGCACGACACCATCGACCGATCAAGTTTTATGCCCGGCGTCCTGCTCGCGCTCCGAAAGGTGCACGAGTTCGGCCCAAAAGCTGCCCTGGTCTACGGACTTGAGAATTTGATGTAGCGATCAGGCGATTGCGACTGTCACGGCCAGGAATGAAAGCGGCGGCAGCTCGCAATTCAGCATCCCGCCTTTCACTGTAGCACCTGTGAATGGTATAGATTTGACTACCTCCGGCTCTTCATAGGAGTTCGACGCCTTCGGTCCGGGCCCAGTGAGAACTTCCGCCGATTCGACTGACTGAATAGAGAAGTCAGCCGGGTTAACTGTAAACCTTAAGGTTTCGTCCAGATGTCGATTGGTGACAAAAACGTGCAGTCGTTTACCGTCGAGAATCGCACTCGTATCAGCATAGGTAACGTGTCCATTGCTCTTGCTCTCATAGCTCTCAGATTCCAGAGAAACTTGTAAAGCAACTCCCTCGCGCCGCTTAGACATCATCTCGAATGGATAGAAGATGCTCTGAAGCAAATGCTCGTCGCCGCGTGTCAGTATCGGCGCAATGACATTAACTATCTGGGCGATGTTCGCAATTTTAACTGAGTCGGCGTGCCGAACAAAGCTGTTCAGGAAGCCCGCGACCACCAGTGCATCTTCGAGGTTGTAAACTTCTTCGATCAAATGAGGAGCCGGCTTGCCTGCGCCGTCCATCTCCATGTTCTTGTACCAGACGTTCCATTCATCGAAGCAAAGATATGCCCGCTTGTCCTTTTTACGTTTGGCCTGGACAAATCGACAGACTGCATCCATGTCTTCGATTTGCCGATCGATTGAGTTAGTTACACCGAGATAGTTCAATGTGTCGTCCGCCCGGTTGTCTACATAACGATGCAGGCTGATATAATCGGCAGCATCTCCCAGATAATCCAGGACCTCAAGGTCCCATACCATGTACGTGCTTATTCCGATCGAACAGGAACCGCAGGCCACAAGTTCGATCGATTTATCCGCATCTTTCATCAACTTTGCAGCTTGTTGCGCGCGAATTGCATAGTCTTTCGCGGGTACATGACCGAGCTGCCAGGGGCCGTCCATTTCGTTGCCGAGACACCATAGCTTAACATCATAAGGTTCGGGATTTCCGCCGCCGGCCCGCATGTTCGAGTAGAGCGTGCCTGATGGGCAGTTGCAGTACTCGACCCAGTTCCTCGCTTCTTCCGGCGTACCGGTACCGAGGTTTACGGTCAGCATCGGAGTCCAACCCAGTTTACGGCAAAGGTGAATGTAATCGTCGGTTCCGAACTGGTTTGTTTCGATACTTTGCAAGGCCAGTTCCCTGACAGTACGGCGCTGATCCTTCGGTCCGACCCCGTCCAGCCAGTGGTATCCAGACGCGAAGTTTCCGCCGGGATAACGCATAGCGGTCATCTTCAGACGGTCCAGCGAAGCCGCGACATCGGTTCGTATCCCCTCGTTGTCCGAATGCTTGCTTTCCGGTTCGTAAACCCCTTCATATACCGCGCGGCCCATATGTTCCAGAAAGCCTCCGAAGATACGAGGGTCGACTTTGTCGATGGTAAATCGAGAGTGAAGCAGAAGCGTCGCAGACGTCATTACACGGTCCCTTAAAAGCGAAAGTCCAGTTAGTATTTGCCGTACCAGTATACAGGACATTAAACCAGATTCCAGTCAGGATCAAATTACACAGCAGGTTCGCCGGTCTGTGGTACACTCTTACCTACCGCGGCACGGGTTCTTCCCGTGCCGCTCCTGTTTGTTTTTAGGTCTACACATATGAGTATGTTCGATAAGTTAAACGACGTAGAAGAGAACTACGAAGAACTCACACGCCGTCTCGCCGATCCTGACGAGACCAATGACATGACCGAGTACCAGCGGATTGCAAAGCAGCACAACGAGTACACGACCATAGTCACGAAGTTTCGTGAGTACAAATCCACCGTTCGCCAGATAGAAGAAACCGAAGGCATGCTGAAGGGTGCGCTCGATGATGACTTTCGAGAAATGGCGCAAACAGAGCTCGATGAACTGAAGCAGCTCAAGCCAAAACTCGAGGAAGACCTGAAGGTCATGCTGCTGCCGAAGGACAAGAACGACGATAAGGACGTCATCATCGAAATTCGTGCGGGAGCCGGCGGCGAAGAAGCCGCCCTCTTCGCCGGTGAGCTTCTGCGCCTCTATATGCGCTATTCAGACCGGCAGAACTGGAAGTACGAGCTTCTCTCGACCAACGAAACCGGGATCGGCGGAATAAAAGAGGCGATCATGGAAGTCCACGGACATGGCGCCTACAGTCGGTTGAAGTTCGAAGGCGGCGTCCATCGTGTGCAGCGTGTGCCGGCCACTGAATCGGGTGGACGGATCCACACAAGTACGGTCACGGTCGCCGTCATGCCTGAAGCAGAAGATGTCGAGATCGATCTGGACGAACAAAAAGATATCAAACGGGAACACACGCTCTCCCAGGGTGCAGGCGGTCAAAATGTTCAGAAGAACGAAACCGCCGTTCGGCTGACGCATCTTCCTACCGGCATGGTGGTGACCTGTCAGGATCAGCGCTCACAGCTGCAAAACTACGAGAAGGCCCTGCGCGTTCTAAAGGCCCGCCTGTATGATATGGAGCAGGCGAAGCAGCGCGAAGCGTTGGAGGCAAACCGGCGCGGTATGGTCGGTTCCGGCGACCGCAGTGAAAAAATTCGGACGTATAACTTTCCGCAGGACAGGATGACGGATCACCGTATCAATCTAACTCTCCACAATTTGCCCAACTTGTTGGCAGGAGATATCCAGCCGATGATCGATAACCTGATCGCGGCCGACCAGGCGGAAAAACTGCAGGCGGAGATGTCTGCATAAGCCGTCGGCGAAGCACCATGAGCGACGTCGCTATTTTGCCCGAACATCGAGATCGGCAGGCGCCGCACCCTTCTCTGACCATCTGTGTCGGAGCAATGCCGTGGTTCGCCGCTTGGTGCGGATCGTACCTGCTGCACAGCGCGGTCGCTTCATTCCTGCTCTATCATTCTCTCTGCTTTTCGGCCGCATTGATCTATCGCGCGCGCTTCGGCCCTCGCAGTTCGAAACCTTTCCCGCGCCATCACTGGCTGGCCCTTGCCGGCGGATGCCTGGCAGGTTGTTTTGTTGTATATCTGACAATCGGATTCGTCGGCGCACTGACCGATCCAGCCCGCGTATTAATGGGGCTGCGCCTCCAGCATATACCTCTGGACAAAGAGTCTTATGTTCTCCTCTTTGCTTACTTCGCCATTGTCAATCCGATCGCCGAGGAGTTCTTCTGGAGGGGGACTATCTACTCCGGCCTGCGCAGAAGACATCTTCACATTCGTGCTTGTTCGAACATAGACGCTGTACTGTTTGGATCGTGGCACTGGCTCATTGTCCGGCTGTTCTTTTCTCCGCTCATGGCACTCGTGATTACGGTTGGAATCGTTTTCGTCGGCGAGATCTTTTGCCGGTTCTATGAACGGACACGCTCTCTTCCCGCACTTTGCCTCCTGCATGGACTCGGAGCCGACGTTCCGGTACTGTTAGTGCTGTGGTTCGCGGTATTGTGCAAAAATTGACTGAAAGTTCATCAAGCGGCCTCACTGTGAACGATGCACTGAGACAAGCGGCAGCCGTTCTCGCAACTGCTGGAATCGATAATGCGAGATACGAAGCTGTAGAGCTGATGATGTTTGCCGCGTCGATGACACGCGAAGACATTTTTCGTGAGCCTGAGCAAGTGCTGACCGAGCGCGCAAGCGTCATTTTTGACAAAGCCGTATCTCTGCGTGCCCTTCGGCGGCCTCTCGCCTATATCACTGGAGAACGGTGGTTCTATGGCAGGCCGTTTAAGATTAATCGAGCAGTACTTATACCGCGGCCTGAAACCGAGCTAATCGTTGAATTTGTGTTGGAACAGGCTCGCAGCGGCGCCGCCGTGAAAAATATCGCTGACATTGGAACGGGAAGCGGCTGTATCGCGGTTACCTTAGCAGCAGAGCTTCAAGATACCTTAGTCTCAGCGGTCGATCTCTCAGCGCAGGCATTGCTTTTGGCGAGAAAGAACGTTGAACGCCATACTATGGTCGACCGTGTTTCTCTTTTATTGGGAGATCTTTTAGATCCGCTTGAGGGTCGTGCTCTTGATATGATTGTCTCGAATCCTCCATATATTGCAGCAGCAGATGCTGACGGACTCATGCCCGAAGTGAGGATCTACGAACCATCGATGGCGCTTTGGGAAGGCGCCGGAGTTGACGGCACTGTATTGCACAGGCGCTTGATTGAAGGCGCGAAGTATTTGCTGAACCCGGGCGGTTGGCTGGTGATGGAAGTAGGGGCGGGACAGGCAGACAAGGTCGCCGAATATGCAGTTGAATACGGGTATAAGCCGGTATATTTCCGTCGCGACCTCGCGAACATAGAGAGAGTAGTTACGCTGCAATGGAACCCATAAAAAGTCATAAGTTAATGGTTTTCTCCAAAGGAATCGGATCGGCGTCGTTGCTGATCCTCATCCTTACAGCGGGAGGATGCACACACCGCGACGTTCCTCCTCCCACTCCGGTGGAAAACGATGCAACTCCGACATATCGCTCGACGACCAACTCTTATGAATTGAACACTGCACCGAGATTCACGCAGTCAGGAATTGACGGCGGCGAGCCGGCTACACTGCCGTCCATTGGTTCTCCGGCGCGTTTCAGCCAGAACACGCCGCTTGCATTTGCAGTCTTCAACGTCCTCCATTTCGACAATTCAATCGACACGAGGTACGTCTCCGTATTTTCCAAGGGCGGGACCATCGAGCTTCTTGGAACCGTCCGCAAATCGGATCTTCCGACGCTATTAAAGAAGGTTCGCTCGCAGCCTGGTGTAAAATCGGTCGACAATAAGCTGGAGATAAAGTAATTTGGCAGAAATCGCAAGAGCGACTCTTGGGTGCAGTCGAACAATATTCTGTTTGAGAACATAAATTCGTGGTAGAATACTTCAATAATTCATGAAATGAGGGAACGATGGGTAAACGAGATAAGCGTGAGGTTGCCGACATGTTCAAAGCATTGGGCGATCCGACAAGGCTGAGCATCTATCAGTTCTTGCAGGAACGTTGCTGGCCTCACTCGGCTGATACTAATGAAGAGCATTGGATGACGAATGGTCCGACTGTTAGCGAAGTGTCTATCAAGGTAACCGGTTCGAAGAAGATCACGTCAAAGGTCTCACAGCACCTTAAAGAGCTGCGAATCTCCGGCTTGATCACGATTGAACGACGCGGAAAGAATATGATCTGCGGCGTCAACCATGCTGCCGCGTCATTTTTGGCCGCGCTATTGAACTGCGCAGCGGTTAAAGAACCTGCCGAAACTGCGGTGCATGTGGATGAACGGCCGATTCAGGAAACCGTCATACAGGAAGAACCTGTGAAGGCAAAACGCAAGGTGAAAACAATAGCCGAAGCGCCGGTAGTTGAGCTTGAAGTGGTTAAACCCCGTCGTAAGGCCAAGGCATCGTCCAATGGGGAAGAACCGCCTACAGAAAGTTCTGCAGTGGCGTGACCCGATTTCCGATAATCTCGTTGCTGTCGCGTCTCTAGCAAGGGAGAACGTTT
>PLAD01000256.1 GCA_003134215.1 Armatimonadota bacterium | reverse complement strand
ACCATTCTGGAACTGGCCGAAGCTCAGCGGCTGATCGATGAGGGGACCAGTCAGAAGATACCGATGGATGTAGATCAGCAGCGGCTCTACTATATTAAGAACGAGGTGATGGAACAGGACAGCGCGACAAGTGAAAAAATTGCATATCCTCTCGTCGTATCTTTGACTCAGGATATGGAGAACGAACTAAATCCGAATGCATGGGTGGAAGGAGAGGACGCATCGCAGCAGTCGTTTGGGACGGTTGTAGCGTCTCATAGCACCTCCGGCGGCGCATTCCTTTGGCAGGACACGGCAAACCCGCCGTCCACGGACGCCCCTTACGAGGCCACCTACACGCTTAATGTCGGCGCTCCTGGAGACTACACTGTTTGGGCCGCGATTGCGCCTGGGCCGCCCGGAACAGGGACAACGTCGCCGCTTTCCTTTTCGCTTGATTCAGGAACTCAGTACGATGTAGGGCAAGCGGAATCGCAAGGAATGCCGTATGGTAGCGTCCTGGACGCAGCGACGGCAACGAAGTCCGGCAGCTTTTGTTGGTACCGACTGGGAGTTTTGACACTGACATCGGGGCCACATGCAATCAACTTCTTTTTGACCGGGCCGGCTCCAACGACTCACCGATTTACGATGGGCATCGACGCAATCTGCCTGTCTCGAGGAAGTTTTCATCCGGACGGACCAAATAAACCATTAGTTAATTAGGCATCTTGAAATGATTCGTTTCTCCCGGTGCCGTTGGGAATTCCGGGCTTTTTTTGCTTATGCCGGGGAAGGGAACAAAAAAGAGGCGGCTTGCGCCGCCTCAACGTGATTACGTCTTACCTTACATTTTAGGTTTCGTCATTTTGCTCATCATTTTCATTTTGACTCCGCTTGCATGGCGGTAATGTCCTTTGACATGTACGACCATTCCGCTTTTTGTGGTCATCGTATGAGCATGGACGTATCCGCCCTTCTTGTGCATTTTGTCTTTCGCGAACGAGGGACAAGAGATACATGCGACCAAGAAGCAGATGAACGCTAGAACAAGTCCTTTATTAGCAATCTTCATATTTGGGTTCTCCGTTGAAAATTTAATCCAATCCGGTGGATGGGGTAAGACGCGAACTCGCGTGAGTGAGAAGTTAATTGCCTGAATTGTCCTGGGATGAATCAGCGCTCTGGTCCGCCGCCGCGCCCTGACCAAACCCAGGAATGGACTTTTCGAGGAGTCCTTCCACGCCGGACACCGACGTCAAATCCTGCAGGCCGTCTGTGCCGCCAGCCTGAACGTTGCTTTCAATGTTTCCGAGAAGCTGCTCGCCGAAGTTTTCGAATTCGTCTGGAAATGCCATGATGTTCCGCTCCGTGTTTTGAATTGACGACTAGCGGCGGTCTCTCGTAAGAAGATTGTTGATCGCTGCCGACAGTCAGCCAAGCACATTATACCGCTGTTACGATCATGCGGATAAAAGCGAATATCATTAATATTTGGTCAATCTTAAGCTAGCGCCATCACCGTTTAGCGCCGGCAGGAAGGAGTTTCTTAAGTCTTGAAAGCTCGTCACGCAGTTCGGCCGCCCTCTCGAACTCAAGCGCTTTTGCCGCCTGCTTCATCTCCTTTTCGATATCAGCGAGCGCGATCATCAACTGATCGAGAGGAAGTGTTTCCGGGTTCCGTGTTTTGGAAACGTTATAGTAAGATTTTTGCTCGGCGGCCTTCTTTGCTTCGATTATCTCGCGGATGGCTTTGTCTACGGTGTACGGCGTTATACTGTTGGCTGTGTTATAGGCCTCCTGTTTAGCGCGGCGCCGATTTGTTTCTTCTATTGCCCGTTCCATGGACCCGGTTATCGCGTCGGCATACATGATAACTTCTCCGCCCACATTTCTAGCGGCGCGGCCGATAGTTTGAATGAGCGATGTTTCCGAGCGAAGAAAGCCTTCCTTATCTGCATCGAGGATTGCAACCAGGGAGACTTCCGGCAGGTCGAGGCCTTCTCGCAGGAGGTTGATACCAATGAGCACGTCGTAGACGCCCAGTCGCAGATCGCGGAGAATTTCGGTTCTCTCCAACGTATGAATGTCGGAGTGCAGATAGTTAACCTTGATATTAAGGTCGAGAAGGTATTCGGTGAGATCTTCGGACATCTTCTTTGTGAGAGTCGTCACAAGAACCCGTTCTCCACGCGAAGTTCGCTGCCGTATCTCCCCGATAAGATCGTCGACCTGACCCTTCGTCGGTTTCAGCGTTATTTTCGGATCTATTAGCCCGGTAGGTCGAATAATCTGCTCGATTATCGGAGCATCCTGCTTTTTTTCCCAAGGACCAGGTGTCGCCGATACGAAGATAACCTGACCAATTCGCTCCTGAAACTCCGTGAACTTCAGCGGGCGGTTGTCGCCGGCAGAAGGCAGGCGAAAGCCATATTCGATCAGTGTGTCCTTACGGGCTTTGTCGCCGTTGTACATTGCGTTGAGCTGCGGAATCGTTTGATGGGATTCGTCGATAACCAGCAGCCAGTCTTTTGGGAAATAGTCCAGTAATGTAAACGGCGGCGTGCCGGGCTCTCGCATGTCGAAGTGGCGTGAGTAGTTTTCAATTCCGTTACAGTATCCGACTTCTTTGATCATCTCAAGGTCGAAACGTGTGCGTTGCGCGATGCGCTGAGCTTCGAGCAGCTTTCCGTGTTGGGTAAAAAAGGCGATCCGCTCTTCAAGCTCCTGTTCAATTGTGCGAAGGGCTACTTCTTGTTTGGCTTCGGACGTTACGAAGTGGGAGGCCGGAAAGACTGTAATGGTGTCCTTCGTCTGAATTAGCTCGCCGGTAAGCGGATCGACTATCGTGATTTTCTCGACTTCGTCACCGAAGAACTCGACGCGTATGACAATTTCCTCGTCGGCCGGCTGAAGTTCCAGGACGTCGCCGCGAACCCTGAATGTCGATCGCTGCAGCATAACGTCGTTGCGGTTGAACTGCATGTCTACCAACCGTCGCAGCGCATCGTCGCGATCCATCTCGCCGCCTCGTTTGAACGTGAGGATCGTCTTGGAGTACTCTTCCGGTGCTCCAAGACCGTATATGCAGGAGACCGAAGCGACGACTATCACATCGCGTCGTTCGAGAATCGCCTGCGTAGCCGAGTGGCGCAGCCGGTCAATTTCGTCGTTGATGCTGCTGTCTTTCTCAATAAAAGTATCCGTACTGGCGATGTAGGCTTCGGGTTGATAGTAGTCGTAGTATGAGACGAAATATTCGACGGCGT
>PLAD01000237.1 GCA_003134215.1 Armatimonadota bacterium | reverse complement strand
CATGGACCTTGCCTAGTTTGATGCGGACGAGAACGGCAGGATAGCTCTGTCCGTTAGTGCTGACATCGGGGGGGGTGACCGTGACCGCTGCTTCAGGTGCAACAGAGTGGGTCGATTTGGCGGCAGGCAGAGAAGTCATCGACAGGGCGCTCTCGATTGGTTGTGAGTCGACGAACTCCGTCTCGGCAGGTGTTACGCGTTCGATCCAGACGACGCTGGCATCGACTGGCTTGCCCCGCCCTTGATCGACTCCGATAACAGTCACATGAAATGGACTCGCTGCAGTTGGGTGGAGCGATATCTGTGTGGAGGGATTCCCAAAGACAAAGAACCGGGTAGCTGCGGTCGTCACCACGCTTTTCGTACGTGTGTCGGTCAGCCATGTCCGAGACGTAAGACCGGCTGCGTATTCGCAGACATCCATTGAAAAGAGGGAGGCAGCCGACTCGACATCGGTTGTCACAAGACCGTCAATTCGAACTTCTCCGGAGGCTAGCGACAGAGGGCCATATCCGGCATCAATCGAATGGATTGGGGATTGGAAGTACGCCGGCGTCGGTGACGCCGGCGGATACACCCCCGCGACTGCACGGTTGATTGAAAACAATGCAATTTGCGAAATGATTGCCGACGTAATAAATAGTCGAGAGCCCAAACCCTTGAGGTACATGATTTTCGGAATGCTGTGGTTCGTTGGGAACGCTCAACAATTATAGTCCGAAGTGGATGCAATTGGTTGGATACTTGAGGTTGCGGCTCGATAACTGGTAGTTTATCGCTTTTGGACGAGGGCGCTCGGGCGAGAGCCGCCTACAAGGCCGCCAGGTCCGGTGACCGCGGATTTCATACGCCAGTATGCTTCATCCATCGCTCGGAGTCGATCATATTCCGCAGAGTCCAGCATCACTACGCCGCCTCCGCCGTCCGTGTCTTTGATGGCGACAGGCTCTTGTCGGGCCTGGTCTAAATACTCATCCAGCGCATCTTTAGCCTGGGATTGGGTGATTGTAAGCATCTTTGTTTACTAAAATATCCTTCATTGGTTATTTCCGCATTATTGTACCTTCCAAGCAGCAGCAAATTTGCTCGTTCATGTGGATTTGACGAAATTCGATCATCCGTTGGCGAATGAGAATCATATTTAAGACAATTGTGATCTTCGTAGATCAGTGAACTTTGCTGGTCTTTGCTTAGGCAGGATTTCGATCTCTGGAGGTGGTTTTATGAGTATCCGCAACATCCGCTGTGTAGCCGACGGAACTCGAGGAAGCACAATGGTAAAGGATTGCCATACGACAAACAAGGTGGTAAGATAGACACTCGCATGGAACAATGTCGATAGTCTCGACAGAGTGCCGGGTCCCCTTCAACTTTCGAAGTTGACCGAAGCGAATCAACGAAATTGGTCGACAGTTAGATACTGTCGCTGCTCTTAACTTTACAGGTCCTTCTGACCTGCTTCAGTAATATTTTTTGTCTGCCAGATGTCCGGACGACATTGTCGCGTAGTTTAATTCACGACAATTATGTCCTAGCTTAGAGGGGTTTGTCAATTGACTATGCCGTCAGCCAAGGAAAAACTTTTAACGTCTCATGGATGGACGTTTCTTACTAACCATTCGCACGTACTGATTTGCCTTGCAAACGATCCCAAGCTAACCCTAAGGGAGGTCGCTGTACGTGTAGGAATTACGGAGCGTGCTGTGCAAAGGATCGTAACCGATTTAGAGAACGCGAAATATTTGGAGAGGGTGCGTGACGGCCGTCGGAATAGATACCATGTCTACATGGAACTCCCGATGCGTCATCCGATTGAATCTCACCGCCTTGTTCACGACATCATTGTCCTCGGCTCGCTTGAGCCGGCGGCCCATCAAAGTTAACTTTCGAGAAATTCAGAGATGAGGAGGCTGATCTTTTTCCAGTCTGTCAAGAATGCATCGTGACCGTTGGTAGTTTCTACGGTGATGTGCGATGCATTCTTACCTGCTTCATGCAGCGCGACTTGCAGCTCCCGTAGATGCGCGACTGGGAAGAGCCAATCGGTGCGGAAGGAAATGAGCAGCACCTGGCTTTTACAGCGCTTGAACGCGGACGCCAGAGATCCTGTCTCTTTTCCGAAATCAAAGTATTCGATCGCCTGTGACAGATAAAGAAACGAGTTGGGATCGAATCTGCTGCAGAACGTTTGTCCTTCGTCACGCAGGTACTTCTGCACATCGAATTCCCCGCCGAGTTTGTATCTATATTTGTCATCTGTCCATGGTTTCCGACCGAACTCAAGGTCAAGAAATTCGCTGGACACATAGGTCAGGTGCGCCGCCATTCTGGCCAAGCTGAGGCCTTTTACCGGGAACGCTTTGCCGTAGTAAGCACCGTCAAGCCAATCCGGGTCGTTGAGGATGGCTTGACGACTCACCTCCATGAGCGCGAGTCCGAGTGCTGAAAGCCTGGCGGAGCAAGCGATTGGCACCGCGCTGCGGACAAAGTCGGGATAGGCAGCCATCCACTGCAGTGCCTGCTGACCGCCCATTGACGCTCCACTGACCGATGCCAGCGACTCGACGCCAAGCGACCGCAACAACAAATATTGACCATTGACCATGTCACCGATCGTGACGACTGGGAAAGTGCTTCCGTAGGGTGAGCCGGTTTCGGGGTTCATGCTCGAAGGGCCGGTGGAACCGCTGCAGCCGCCCAGTACATTTGAGCAGACAACAAAGTATTTATCTGTGTCGAACGCTTTCCCGGGCCCGATCATATCGTCCCACCACCCGACTCGCCCGGTTTCTCGATGTACACCCGCCGCATGCGCATCAGCAGTGAAGCCGTGAAGAATAAGGATTGCGTTATCGCCGGCTCTGTTGAGGATGCCGTAAGTTTCATAGGCGAGTGTAACCGAAGAGAGCTGCCGGCCGGATTCCAACTGAAATAGATCGGGAGGATTTGCGAAAGTGTAGTATTTGGTTTCAGAGTACATGCGCAGTGCTCCACAGAGAGAGTGGTCTCCGCCGGACATCCGGCGGTGGCATTCTACACCTTTAGATTATATCGCAGTTTTAAAGCTGTCTGCGGACCTACGACTGTGAAGCTGCCAGCGCTTGATCGAGATCGTCGATGATATCGTCAACTGTTTCCAGCCCGATGGAAAGGCGCACGTAGTCCGGCGTGACACCCGTGGCTGCCTGTTCCAGCGGCGTGAGCTGTTGGTGTGTAGTACTGGCAGGATGGATGATAAGCGATTTCGCATCCCCGATATTTGCCAGATGCGAGAGAAGTTTCACCGAATCGATCAGCTTTCGTCCCGAATCGACTCCTCCTTTAATACCGAAGCCGACGATCGCACCGTAGCCGTGACGCAGATATTTTTTTGCGAGTTCGTGGCCCGGATCCGACGGCAGGCCGGGATACTTGACCCACGTTACCGATGGATGTTCGGCCAGCCATTTAGCCACTTTAAGTGCGTTGTCGCTGTGGCGCTGAACTCGCAGTCCAAGAGTCTCCACACCCTGCAGGATTTGAAAGGCATTGAACGGGCTCAGTGCAGGGCCGAGGTCTCGCAGGCCCGTAACACGGGCGCGCAGGATAAAGCTGAGGCTCTTGAGCGGTTCCGGTAGACTTTGCCAGACAAGCCCATGGTAGCTTGGTTCTGGATTAGTAAATCGCGGGAAGCGTCCACTGCTCCAGTCGAACTTGCCGGAATCGACGATAATGCCGCCGATGGATGTACCATGCCCGCCCAGGAATTTTGTCAGCGAGTGAATGATGATATCGGCGCCCCATTCGAATGGACGAATGAGATAGGGAGTCGTCGCGGTGTTGTCGATTACCAGCGGAACGCCGGCTTCTTTGGCAATTGGGCTGATTTTCTCAAAGTCGAGCACATCGTTTTTTGGGTTTCCCAGGGTCTCGGCAAAGATAAGCTTCGTGTTTGGTTTGATCGCTTTGCGAAAGTTTTCAGGATATGTCGGATCAACGAAGCTGGTTTCGATCCCCAGGTCGGCCAATGTATAGTGCAGAAGGTTGTACGTTCCGCCGTACAGGCTCGATGATGCGACAATGTGGTCGCCGGCTCCTGCAATGTTAAGGATCGCCAGTGTTTCCGCGGCCTGCCCAGACGCCGTTGCAAGAGCTGCCGCACCTCCCTCCAGGGCTGCTATTCGCTCTTCAAGCACCGCCCATGTTGGGTTCATAATGCGGGTGTAGATATTTCCGAACTCCTTGAGCCCGAAAAGATTGGCTGCGTGCTCGCTGCTGTTGAAGACGTAAGAAGTGGTCTGATAAATGGGAACCGCTCTGCTCCCGGTTGTTGGATCCGGACTCTGTCCTGCATGCAATGCAAGCGTATCGAAACCTAATTGTTTTGCCATGATGAACTCCCGTAGTTGCTAGGTGACAGTGTATTTGCGCGCGTCGGTGTACGTAAGCTGCTATTCTACCGTAAGACGGTCGCGTTGAGTTAAAAATTGTACCTATTTCCGACAGGAATACTGGAGTCTTTTGACGCATTTTAAGCGCTCAGCTACTTTGTTTGCGTATTTTGTTCTGGCTGATCGACGCCGACCGTTAGCGGCTGCTCTTTAGAATTTCGGGAACTTTAGTACCTGGGTCGCGCAGGCTGCAAGTTGAAGGTCCAGGATGGGCTCGCGGATTGTTTCGGTTTTATTGATCAGTAGATCGGTGTAATAGAACGGTCCTTCATCTCTGATATGTTCNNAATCGATACGAATATTCTGCGAGCCGGTTGTGTCAAAATTGCAGACAACAAGGAAGCCGTAGAGATCCGGGCTTGGATCTTCGCGGAACGCGGCGATCACCGCATGATGTCCGTCATCGACGAACTTACAGTTTGCGCCGCAGCGAAACGCCATATTCTCCTTGAGTATTGTGTTTACCTGCTTCAAGAACTGGCCAAAAAGCGCGACCGGCGGATAGGTGGTCTTGGCGCTCTTGCCGATAAAGTTGATACGTTCCTTTTCAGCAAACTCAACTCCCTGCACAATGCCGGTTGCGCCAGTTCCGAGAAGAGCTGCGGCCACATAGCGCGGAATCGTCGAATAGACCGATCCAAACTCCTGCGCAGGAGCGCCTGAATCATGGGAGGTGATTGGAGAGTAGAAGCGAATTTGCCCGGAGACGCGAAGCAGATATTTAAGGTGTTCTCTTAATTCCGGAACATATCTATGTTCCCACGGCGTTGCAAGAAGGAGATTCAATCCCCACTCCGGCACGGTATTGACAATTGTCTGCTCGTCGGTAAAGTACTCGGCGAGCAGCGCGACTTCCGGATACTCCGAGCGAATCGCAAGAGTCAGTGCCTTCATGAATTTTGTGTCGCTGCCATGGAGGTTGTCCAGGCGAACGAAGCCGCCGGTATCGTTAGCGTACTTGGCCCAGAAAAGGGCATAGTCGGTCATATAGGACCAGATCTCTGCACGAACCATCTCCGATGGATGTTCGTAATTTATCAGAACCAGGTCTTCCCAACTCAGCCAGCCCTGATCGCACCAGTATCTCGCTCGCATCATCCCGTCAGGACGTTCCTGGTCAGGGACGATCCAATCAGGGGCGCGCTTTGCAATTTCACTGTTGACTCCGACGTGGTTAAGCACCAGGTCGAAGCAGAGTCGGATATCAAGCTTTTTGGCATGCTCGATAAAATCTTCCAGCTGTGTGAGCCCGTCTTCCGGGTCACCGTCGATCAGGTAACTGGGATCGACTGAAAAGAGATCGTGGGCCGAGTAGGGGCTTTGCGACGTGTCCTGGGTTGTGACCGGCAGCAGGTGAAGCGCATTGAAGCCCATTCCTGATATACGCTCCAGATCATTTTTCCAGTCGGCGAGCGTGCCCGATACCGACGGAATCATTGTGTACAGTCGCATGGCATCGACTAGTACGGGGTCTACAAGAACCCATGCATCAGGTACGGCATCATCCAGCCATGTTCCGCCGTCGTTCATAGAAAATTCCGCTCGATAGGAGTGGAGTCCAGGGTGCTGCGGAACAACATCACATGTGAATGTCCTCTCGTCTGCACGAGTAAAATCGACAGTAAACGCCTTAGTTGATCCGTTGCTGTGGCGGGTCATGAGCAATCTGGCGCAGATATTCTCCGGCATCGGAGTATCGGTCGTCACCGAAAGACTGATTGTTTCGCCTTGTAATGCACGTGAAAAGTGTTGTCGACCGGCTGTGTACGAGCGGATGATTCGCCCGGAAACCAATTTTAGTCTTGGTCTATCAGGCAGTACCGGAACTCGCCTGTGTTTTAATGGCATCATGCTGCAGAAAACTCCTCTGGACCTATGCAATTGTCGGCGATTAATTCCAGAAGTTCATGATACCGCGTTTGCAGGAATGACCAGTCAGCATGACTCGTCCCGCCGCTGACAGCCCGGTGCGGGAGGTGTTTATGCTGAAAGCAGTTTTGTAGAAAAGTTGACAAGCAACATGGTAAAACTACCAGGTATTTTGACTGGCATCGTTATCTGCCTTTTGATGCTTGCCGTGCATAATGAGACCTTGCTGCGCCCGTCCTGCGAAGCCGACTCCACGCTGAAATAATAAATGTGCAGAAAAGCCGAAAAGTACGCTAAACCTTACCGAAGTCACCGAATTAACATGATAAAAGTTTTAAACCTTCGTCCACTCTGCGCCTTGCTATACAGTGTCTTCGCAATTGCTGCTTTCACTGCAGTTGTACCTGTCAGTCAGGGAGCGACCCCCGCATTGCCTCCGATCATAACGGCGCCGACGAGCGTCAACAATGTGCCTCGCGCTCCTCAAGTCACTTATGCCGCTTCATTCAGCGGGCTTCCTCCGACGCTTGAGCAAGGAGAGCTGGTTTCCGCCGAAAGCTGGCACTGGAGCGATAACTGCTCGCCTCAGGACGGAAGCGGCAACGTTTCGGTCACATACAATGCTTCGTCGGCCGGATCGTTTACGTCTACAGTAGGCTGCAGCGTGCTCTGGACCATCGCAAGCCGTGTCACCGGGAAAATCACTCGTACCGTCTTGCAAAAGGGCGAAGCGACGACGACCGTGAATTTTGGAGGCATCTGGTCTCCCGGCGTGCAGAGCGGAGGCGTAATGATGTCGCCGCAGGATCAGTCGGCATCCCCTGCTTCACCGTCGGTGGTAATTGCATCCCCAGGGTCTTCGCTGCAGTGCTCGCTCAGCGGAGTGACGGCATCGGATCAGTTCACGTTTGCCGGACAGACAATCACCGTTCCGGCGGACGTCAATTATAGTTGGACATGCACCGATGGCAGCTTTTCGAAGGGACGCAAGCAAGTTACGACATCGACGGCGCAACAGCCTATTTGGTACGCGCCGACAGTAGATGAGATGAAGGCCGGCGTGACTGCGACAATCACCGCTACAGCCACATCGTCAGGCGCTATCCAGCCTTACGATACCGGCAGTCGGGGCAGCCAGCCGATCAAAGATACAGTGACAGCGTATGTTCCGTTAATCTGGGTGCTTGGCGGGCAGTTCGGGCCGGCGAATGTGTATGTCGGTCAAGATGTTTCGGCGAATGTTAAAGCAGAACTAACACCGTCAATACCGGGAGTGACCGACAATGTCATCTGGTCAAGCAACGTCCTTTGGTATTCGCGGACCGGAGCCGCCGGGACATTTCGGCCTTACTTCGGCGACAACTCGTTTACCAGCACATCGACCACTCTTGACGGCATCTTCTCTGGGCACTACATTGACGCCGGCTATTATATTCTCGAAGTCGACGCTCAAGATACGCTTAAAGACAGCAGCAACAACACGCTTGGCAAGGTGAGCGGTTTCGGCCTGATCAACGGCTCCTGGAGCTTTATTGTTGGCAACTTCAAGACCGATGTTACGACCGGAACGGCCGGTATCGATCCGTCGTGGTACTTGCAGCAATGGACTGAGAACAACAAACCGTACAACGATGCGCGATCGGAAGTCGAGCAAACGGCGCAAGTGTCGGTGACGAAGGCAGCTCTGCAATACTGGGCAAAGGAAAAGGACGAAGCCGCACCGAGCGCGCTCGATGTCTACCGGGCCGGGTACGCCATATGGCTGGAGTCGAGCACTCCCCCGTCGAGTGAGTTCTATGTTTCCCCGAAGCAGATCGCAAGCGATATCGAGCATGTATCCGGCAGCCATGCCGGAGCAGATTATCATTCGTCCGAGTTTGCCCGTATGCGTTTCCTCTTCGAGTCGCAATACGATCCTAAGCCCTGGACCCTGGCTGCCGGAAATCGACTGCTTTCGCTTAATCCAAATGATGCGGAAGTGATTGCCGGTGAACTCAGGGTTCTCAATATCGGAGTCAATCCGGTCGACACCCAGCGAGCGATTGATTTATGCCAACAGCTAATCAAACTGCAGCCGAAGTCCGCAGCTACCTATAAAGTAGTCGCCTCTGTCTACTTTATTGCCTACGCATGGACGGAGAATACCGACTACCGGCAGCTGACAATCGATAACTTAAAGACATTTTTGTTGTACGCAGCGACCGACGATCCGTTCGTGTCATTTGCGAAGGACCGGGTGACTCAGCTTTCAGAACAGCTCTAGTCAAACGATCCGACGTGGAACGTTGACGTATACACAGTCGTCGTGCTATACTAAATCATACTATTCCGATAGAGAATAGTAGTATCCGATCCGGCGTGTCCTCATTGTTGACGCAGGCTTAATGTAAGAACTCATTTATCGCGAAGCCCAAGTTCGAGGTGAATGAGTCCACGCGACCAAGGCTGCACGACGCATTGTTCAGGCCGGTGTGTACCAGGCTGCGTTGGTTCATCCTCTTCCCAGCGCAGCCTGTTCTTTTTCCTCCGCGCCCAGCCTTTCATAATTAAACTCTACTTTGGAGCAACCACTTGACATTTTGTTTCTGAGAGTCTATAATTGTTGCATACTTCTCCCACAGGGAAAGTAGGATATTCGGAGCCGGTAACCTCGAGGAACGTCATACCGGTGACGGGCCACTTTGCAATGAAGCTTTGAAGGGCGCGCTGGTTCCGAATTACTGAAAGCAACAAGCTCTCGTCAATGACGACGAGAGTTTTTTGTTCATTGCCCCGAATTCGATTAGATTAAATATTTCAATAAATATTGAAATGACCTTGATTTTCTGTAACTATTTGCCTATAATAAGAGTAGAAAAGATATGAGCATGCACCGGATTTTGCTGTTGCATGCTCGAAGAAATCGAACTAACGTAAGGAGGGTGGAGCAATGATCACTATGATTTGGAAGGTGAACAGTGAAGGCCATCCGGTTGCTGCCTGGCTCGAAGGTCGCGATCGTAAAATGCGAAAAATAGAGCCAGTTGAAACATCCGTTCTGCGCATCCCAGCAAAGCGGCGCACACGTAATATCTGACCAGACATAAATAAGCTCTTTCTCGATTACGGTCGAGGAAGGGCTTATTTTTTCACTCAATTTGCCGCGACATACAGCTTGCGTGAAGGATTAACGATATTCCAAATGCTCATCGCGAATCGATCGGACGGTTTTGTTGGATCGACCTGTGCGCGGGCTGCCAGCAGCTCTTCGACCAGGTCGGCATTGCGGATGGCCGATGCTGCATCGATCGGTCGTTCGTTGAACTCGTTGGAGTATGCGTTCGTATCTGCCCCATGCTTTATCAATTCCGACACCAGAGTGAGATTATTGCTTCTGATGGCTTCGACGATCGACGACTCTGGAATGTTCGGACTATCCGGAGAAAATCCGAGAGAAAGCAGATACTCGGCCTCGTCATTATTGTCCGCAAGGGCGATCTGAAGCCAGGTGAACTCGTTGTTGGTTTCAGATCGCGCGGCGGGCCCTCCGTGCGCGAAGGCAACAAGAGTCTCTTTGGCCCGCTCGGGGCATTGGTGCCAATATTCCAACGGGGCGTCTTCAACCCTTGGAGTAGGTCGCGCACCCAGACTGAGTGCTGTGGTTACCGCATCGGGATAAAGGTCTAATACTGCGTAAGAGAGGATCGAGTGTCCATAAGGGTCAGTTCCGTTAACGTCGGCACCGTATTTCACAAGAAGACGGACGATTGGCAAGCTGATCTGCTCGCTGGGATCGGCGATAACACCGGTACACTGAGAAAAGGCCTCCGGCAGGATCGGGTGACCGTTAAAGTCGGAGATTTTAGGATCAGCCCCGTGCTTGAGCAGCAGTTGTACAGCGGATACGTCGTGTTCCGAAGCTGCTACAAAGAGCGGCAATTTCCATCCGTGGCTGCCTATAAAGAAGCTGCGTTCCAGGTTGCCTTTGAGGACATCGGGCTTCAGGTTATTGTCGAGAGGATAACTGTAAATACGTGTATTGGGTGAAACGCCGCTGTTCAACAGATTGGACAACTGAGTGTCGTTATGGTTAGCGTAGCTTTCGTTAATCGCCTGTCCCATCTGCCAGCCCACGCTGTCCTCATGCTGGACAATAACAAAGTGAGCCGCGGCCAGCCCTGCGAGCGCAATTAGGGCAAAGATTCGCGATAAATGCTGTCGTTTCTTCTTGATCATGCTGAGTGAATAATCCAACTGCGTAGACGAAATGATTAGTCTAAAGATAAAGAGGCCACCCGAATACTAATTCGTCTACATCGGTTTTCAATTCAATTATTGGTTGAGTAATTGGAATAAAGAGGTTGATTTAGCCAACACGACACTGAGCTTTCCAGCCCGGAATTGCGAGTTCCGCCGCACCGTCAAGCTGAAAGCGAGCGGGAGCAACGGATTGTTTGACGTGAGAGGAATCTAGACGACGCTGGTGTTTCGGCCCTGTTTTAGGTTCCAAATTGCTGCGACCAGCTTGTCGACTTCTTCGCAGGTGTTGTAGAGCGCAAGTGAAGGACGCACGGTGCTTTCCAGGCCGAAGCGGCGAAGGATGGGCTGAGCGCAGTGGTGGCCGGAGCGGACGGCAATACCTTCTTGATTGAGCGCCGTGCCGACATCTTCCGTGCGGAAACCGTCGAGGACAAACGAAAGGACGCTCGCTTTTTCTTTTGCCGTTCCAATCAGGTGCAGTCCGGGTATCGCAGTGAGCGCATCGGTGGCATAAATTAAAATATCGTGCTCATAGCGGGCAATATTTTGCATGCCCAGCGTATCAAGGTAGTCAATTGCGGCGCCCAAACCGACGGCCGGAGCAATGCTGCCGGTGCCCGCCTCGAATCGTCCCGGAGGACCGTGATAGACGGTCTTTTCAAAGGTCACATCGACTATCATGTTGCCGCCGCCCTGGTAGGGAGGCATGTGCTGCAAAACGTCTTGCTTGCCGTAAACCACACCGATCCCTGTAGGCGCAAAGACTTTGTGACCCGAGAACACGTAGAAATCGCAGTCGATCGCCTGGACATCCACCGGCATGTGCGAAACCGCCTGCGCGCCGTCCACGAGAACCCTGGCGCCGTAACGGTGTGCAGCTGCCGTCATCTCGGCAACCGGCGTGATCGTACCGAGGGCGTTCGATACCTGAGTGATAGAGACAATCTTAGTTTTCGGCCCGAGCAGCTTTTGATATTCGTCTAGCAGTACCTGGCCGTCGCTGTCGACGGGAGCGACGCGAAGGCGTGCGCCCTTTTCGGCGCAGATCATCTGCCAGGGGACGATATTGGCGTGGTGCTCCAGCCAGGTGATCACAACCTCATCGTCCTTTTGAAGATTTTTCTTGCCATATGTCTGGGCGATCAAGTTGATGCCTTCTGTTGCACCGCGGACGAAGATAATATTTTGAGAGGACGGCGCATTGAGGAACTTAGCGACTTTGCTTCGTGCGCCTTCATATGCGTCTGTCGATCGCGCCGCAAGCGTATGTGCGGCTCGATGAATATTGGAGTTCTCGTGCAGATAGTAGTAGGAGATACGTTCAACCACTGACAATGGCTTCTGTGTCGTCGCTGCATTATCCAGCCACACGAGCTGCCGGCCGTTGACACGTTCTTCCAGTATCGGAAAATCTCGACGAACTGCATTGACATCGTACGGCGCGGCAGCCAGGCTGGTCAATGTTCCACCGTAGGGGGCATTGGTGAACGCCTCAACCTGCGGCACCGCGTCGAACGAGAGCAGCGGGCGAGCATCACGAACGAAAGAGTAGCTCATGGGGTCATTCAAGTCTCGTGTCGATTGCGCAGCGCCGACTGTCATCGGGGCCCCCGCTTCACTATTGTATAGAGACGATCCAGGAATTTCCACGGAGGGCAGACCCGACTCGATCGACTGTATATTCGTGTCCGACGGCATCGTAATCGACTGTATTTGCAGGGCTGAGGGAACCGTGGTGTACGTAGAAAGTGACCGGATATCGGTCAGGAAACCAAAAGGCGCAGGCGTGGGCAACGAATTGAACTGCGATGGCGTGCTCGACGGGACAGATGTTGACGGTATGTAGCCGCGCGGGTCAGCGCCGCTTGGAGTCAACGTTGCCGGTATGCCTTCTAAATCTGCCGCCGTTAAAATGCCAGGCATACTAGGTGACGGGAATGACGACGGAGGCTGGGTGACGTAGCCTGACGGCGCAGAATTGTACGGGGCCGCCGGCACCGAAGAGAACGGAAGCCCCGTTGCGGACAGCAAGGTCAGAGAATCGACGGCAGTTACTCCGGTCGGAGCGTATTGCGAAGACAACAGTCCTTGCGACAGGTATTCGTTGGCCAGCTGCTGCAGCAGATTCGGGTCAGGCAGTCCTGATGCTCCGGCCGAACCCGTGAGAAGGTTAGCGCCGGGTACCTGTCCAGCGTTTGCATTGTTTTCACTTGTACTCATGGTAATTGCCGACTTCGACTCCATCCAACGCAGCGATAGCATCGTCCGTCAGCACAGCAGCTGAACAATAGAGCGAAACCAGGTAGGAGCCGACAGCCCTACGGTCAATTCCCATAAAACGAACGGAGAGACCCGGAGTCTGCTCACCGGGGAGTCCTGGCTGAAACAGGCCGACGACGCCTTGCTTAAGCTCGCCGACACGCAGAAGCAGGATGCTGGTCTTCCCTGCGGTCGTCGGCGGCTGTGATTGACCGTCGACCAGCAATTTGTCGGTTGGTACAAGGGGAAGTCCGCGCCAAGTAAGAAACGGCGTTCCGAAAAGTGTCACTGTCGGTGGTGGAACTCCGCGGCGCGTGCACTCTCGGCCGAAAGCGGCGATTGCAAGCGGGTGAGCGAGAAAGAACGACGGTTCCTTCCACACTTTGGTGATAAGTTCATCCAGATCGTCGGGCGTTGGAGGGCCGGTACGGGTCTGTAATCTTTGTCCTTCAGGGACGTTTTTCAAAAGACCGTAGTTATCGTTGTTAACGAGTTCATATTCCTGGAGTTCTTTGACTGTCTCGACAGTCAGACGAAGCTGTTCCTTAATCTGGTCGAACGGATTGCTGAACAGGTCGGAAACCCGGGTTTGCACATCGAGAACGGAAGAGATCGAATTCAGCGTATATTCGCGCGGGTTTTCTTCGTAGTTAACGAACGTGCCCGGAATTGGCTTGTCTTCGGTTGGGCTGCAAACGACTTCGACGTTGCTGTCGTTCACGACCCGGTTGACACGGAGCGTTCCGGCTTCGAGGGGCTTCCAGTCGAGAAATCGAACCAGCCACCGCGGTGTGATGGCGCCGTATTGCGGGGGAGTCTTTGTTAAGTTTGCGAGTTGAAAGGCTGCCTTATCGCCAAGTGTATGCTGTGCCGGTTGTTCTGCCATTGAGTTATCCTTCTGTTACTAGACCTTCTAAGCCGCCGATCTCATATCAGCGCTTAACGATGCCGAGAAGTAGCGGACGGGGACCAGCGTGACGATATCAGAATCTAAAGCTCCATCGATCGTAAAGCCTACACCCTTACATGGCGATTATACTACGGCTACTGAGCAAATGCGTTCCTTGTAGACAAAGTTTTTTGATATTTAATGATATTTATTGGCAAGTAAAGTAGTGGGGGAATGTAGCCTTTTGCCGCCAGTTGCTCGTTAATTTTAGCTTCCAAGAGGGACTAATCAGCACGCTCAAGAAGCAATGTGCGACTGCGGATCGCACAGCCTCCGCCTCCGGCTCTCGTGTCTCCCGGCAGTCCAATCGTCGCAAGCTGAAAGCCGCTCCACTGCCCCACTACCGTCCCTGTTTCATCCACAGCATCGTACATTCCAGTCGGTATTAAGCCAGGCAACCGGTTAGGTGCGCGAAATATGCCCTGCGGCTGTCCCGTGACGATTGTCGAGTACACGGCGCTTCGGCGGTCCGCAGCAGTCATGAGCCACGTTGAGACGTACTCGGTTGACTCAAGTCGATGAAGATCGCCGTCTTGGACGATAGGGCGGATCTTTTTGTAGAAAGAAATCTTTTGTGAATAGGAATTCAACTCGTCTTGCGATAGCTTGTTCAGCGATGTTCCTATACCGAGCGCACCGCGCATTGCGGTATCGAAGCGTAACTCGAGTGATGTTCGCCGCCCGGTTTGGTGATTTACTTCGTGCGTCACCCAGCTTTCCATGATTCGGGGCGGGTAGGCCAGACTAAATCCTTCCTGAATGGGAACGCGATCGATCGCATCTGTATTGTCGCTAGTCCAGACCTGATCAGTTCGCTGTAGTATTCCGAGGTCGACTCTGCCGCCTCCGCCTGAGCAGCTCTGAATCTCCAGGTGAGGATGCGCCGCGCGAAGACGATCCATTATCGAGTAGACACCTTCCACATGGCGCAGCCAGATCGACTGCCCTGCCGGCGAGCCCGGTTCAATGGCATACCTGTTCATGTCCCACTTAAAGAATGTAATGTCCAGGTCCTGCACAAGGCGGTCCAGGGACGACCAGATGTATTCTACGACTTCGGGTCTGCCGAAGTCGAGGATCAACTGATTTCGTACTTCCGTCCTTGGTCGATGAGGAAAGTGCAGAACCCAATCGGGGTTTGCGCGGTAAAGATCGGAATCCGGATTGACCATTTCAGGTTCCACCCACAGCCCAAAGCGCATACCGAGTTGCTTTACTTCGTCAATCAGCGGTGTCAAGCCGCCTGGGAAGACCTGTGGACTCACCCACCAATCACCCAATCCTGCATTGTCGCTGCGCCGTCCGCCAAACCATCCGTCGTCCACACAGAACAACTCGATCCCTATCGCGGCGGCCTTGCGAGCTAGTTCCATCTGGCTTTCAAAGGACATCTCGAAGTAGACAGCTTCCCAGCTGTTGTAGAGCACCGGTCGATACTTTCCGTGACGCGGTTCTGGAAGGACATATTGACGTATAAATCGATGCAGCCGTCTGCTCGCTCCGCCGCGACCGTCGACGGCGCAGCCGTGGACGAAGGCGGGAGTCGTGTGTGAATCACCCGGCTGAACGGCAAGGGAAAAGTCGGACGGGTCGTATCCACCGTGAACTCTCACCGGACCGGTCGGCAGCACCTCGAATCTGAATCCCCAGCTTCCGCTATAAGCGAGCGCCCCGAAAAAGACTTCGCCGGACTCTTCAGTCGCCGAATCCACCTTGCTAAGCAAGTAGAACGGATTGGTTGAATGCCCAGTGTTCAGGCCGGATGAATCGATGACGGTCTTGCCTTGTTCCAGCGTTTGTTTGACGGGAACGAATTCCCGAGCCCACGTCCCGGACGGCCGCATTAACTCGTAGCGGCCTTCGGGAAAGTGAACGGTGCCAAAGGCGAGCGAGTCGATTATCAGGGAACACTGCGAGTGATTTTCAATTTCCAGCCACCGCTCAATGATGTCGTGCTCCGGAGTGAGTCGATAGTTAAGGAAGACGTGAATATTGAAGAACTCGTCCCGCAAATGCAGTCGAAGAGTCTCTCGTGCCGGGTTGTTTAGATGGCATTCGTCCGTCGACAGACCTGGTTCGGAATCCATTCGGATTTCGTAGTTCACGTAACGCAGGCGCAAATCGCGGATCGGTTCTTCGCCTTCCTCCGGCGTGACGACATTGGCTTTGACCGCACAATCGTGGTAGGTAATATCGCCGAATGCCGGCAGCTCCCAGCGCCGCGCCTGCTGTTCCCAGGCG
>PLAD01000357.1 GCA_003134215.1 Armatimonadota bacterium | reverse complement strand
GAAGAGCAAAAGATCAAGGTGCTCAGCGACGCGTTCGGCGACCGAATTACCGCTTCAACGCTTAACTTTCTGTACCTGCTTGTCCGCAAGCGTCGCGAAAATCTGGTTGATGAAGTTATCGCGGAGTATCGCAGGCTGGCCGACGAAAAAGCAGACCGGGTTACAGCTCATATTCAATCGGCAGTACCGTTGACCGATGCACAGGTTAAGCAGATTACCGGCGCACTCGAGCAGCGAACCGGCAAGAACGTTAAAGTGACCACACAGGTAACGTCGAGCATTATCGGGGGTCTTCTGGTTCGTATTGGCGATCAAGTGATCGATGGAACAATTCGTGGACGTCTGGATCGGGTTCGACAGCAGTTGCTCGGAAACATATAGTTTCGTAATTCAATTAAGGAGTCACACAACGTGGCAATTAGACCGGAAGAGATTACTTCCATACTCAGCAAAGAACTAGAAGCCTATAAAAGCCAGGTCGAAGAAGTTAGTGTAGGAACTATTCTGTCGGTAGGCGACAATATCGCTCGAATTTACGGCCTGCAGGATGTAATGGTCGGAGAACTACTTGAGTTTCCTGACAATCAGAGCGGCCTTGCACTAAACTTGGAAGAAGATAACGTCGGCGCAGTTATTCTTGGCTCCGACACCAATATCAAAGAAGGGGACACCGTCAAGCGGACCGGTAAGATTATCCAGATCCCGGTTGGTGAAGCGCTGATTGGCCGCGTCGTCAGCACACTTGGTTTGCCCCTTGACGGGCAGGGGCCGATCGTCACCGAAGAGTTCCGCTTGCTTGAAACGAATGCTCCGGGAGTTGTCGATCGACAGCCCGTCAAAGAGCCGTTGCAGACTGGAATCAAAGCAATTGATGCAATGATCCCAATCGGACGCGGACAGCGCGAGCTGATTATCGGTGACCGTCAGACAGGTAAGACAACGATTGCTATCGACACCATCATCAATCAGAAAAACACCGATGTCTACTGCATCTACGTCGCGATCGGACAAAAGGCCTCTACCATTGCGAATACGGTGCGTATTCTCCAGGAAAACGGTGCCTTCTCATATACGACTGTAGTTGCAGCATCAGCTGCCGACCCGGCTGCTCTCCAGTATATGGCGCCGTACGCCGGTTGCTGCATCGGTGAGTACTTCCGCGATAACGGCAAACATGCACTGATCATCTTTGATGACCTTTCGAAGCAGGCAGTAGCTTATCGTCAGGTATCGCTATTGTTGCGAAGACCCCCAGGCCGTGAAGCATATCCGGGCGATGTCTTTTATCTACACTCTCGGCTCCTAGAACGGGCGGCTAAAATGTCCAAGGAGAAGGGCGGGGGATCTCTTACGGCGCTACCGATTATCGAGACGCAGGCTGGAGATGTCTCGGCGTATATCCCGACAAATGTGATTTCAATTACCGATGGCCAGATCTTCCTTGAATCCGACCTTTTCAACTCCGGCGTACGCCCGGCTGTTAACGTCGGCATCTCTGTATCACGTGTCGGCGGCAATGCGCAGACCAAGGCGATGAAGGCTGTTGCCGGCAAGCTCAAACTTGACCTTGCTCAGTTTCGCGAGGTCCAGGCGTTCTCACAGTTTGCTTCCGACCTGGATAAAGCTACACAGGCGCAGCTTGCGCGCGGCTTACGGTTCGTCGAAATCCTGAAGCAGCCGCCATACAAGCCGCTTCCCCTTGAAAAGCAGGTGGCAGCTATCTACGCAGCCAACAACGGGTATCTTGATGATCTTCCTGTTGCGGCAGTACGTCGTTTTGAAAGCGAATTTATCGCTTTTCTTACCGACAAGTTTCCCGAGATCTTGGAAACTATTTCCCGCGATAAGGCTCTGAGCCCGGAAACAAGTGCGACTTTGAATCAGTCGCTGGATCAATTTAAGACACAGTTTAGGCCATAGTTGCTCGATTGGTAAAAGCCCCGCTTCAGCGGGGCTGTTTTTATTGGAGGTGCAAGAGTCATGATCGCACAAAATGTTGGTTCGTCAACACTGAGGGTTAGTCGGATCGCCCTCGGCTGCATGCAAATGAGTGGTACTTGGAATCCACAAGAGGTAGGTCTTGAAAACGTTAAAAAAGCGATAGCAGCTTTCGAGTCGGCGCTGCAAAGCGGAATAACATTATTTGACCATGCCGATTTTTACGGTGCAACTACTTGCGAGTCGATATTCAAAGACTGCCTCAAAGCGGTACCTGGCGCACGCGAACAGATAGTCATTGCGACAAAGTGTGGCGTTCGCTCCGGGTTCTACGATCTTTCTCAAAAGCATATCGAATACAGCATTTATAAATCACTCGACCGCTTAGGCATCCAGTACGTTGACTTATATCAAATGCACCGCCCTGATCCGCTGACGCATCCGGAAGAGACAGCTGCAGCACTCAAAAAACTCGTTGCCGACGGTGTAGTGCGTCATGTCGGAGTGTCAAATTATTGTCCAGAACAATTTCGTGCGCTGCAAGCCTACATGGGCGACATTCCGCTCGTGTCAAACCAAATTTCTATATCCCTCATGAGGCTGGCTCCGATCTATGAAAGCTGGGAAGGCGGCGACGGTATTCTAGACCAATGTATGGCTCAAAACGTAACCCCTTTGGCGTACTCTGCCCTGGCGAAAAACCTTCTGACGTCAACCGATGGCGTTTCTGGGGATGGTTCTAAGGAAAAGATTTTACAAGCCGTGCGAACGGAACTTAAGGTTCAATCTATAAAATACGGAGCTACTCCGGGGCAAATTGCATTGGCATGGCTCCTTGCACATCCAGCTGGCATAGTTCCAGTCGTTGGAAGCAACAACCCACAACACATCTCTGAGGCGTCTCAGGCAGTGGATATCTCGCTCGAGCGTGAAGACTGGTACAAGCTTTGGACTGCAGCCTGGGGTCGCGGAGTTCCATAAATGGTTGATCCAGCAATTTCGAAACATAATGTCATTCAATCATCGCTGAGCGAATTTGGCATTTCGCCAGCCGAATCGGACTACGGCTGCGTAAGAATTGCGCCCCCCGACGATTTCGTCGGGGTTAAACTCGGGGTGTTTTCCTTGCCGTTCGGCGAGCTGAAAATACAGTGCCGCAAGGACGACCAAGAATTCATCATGGAAGTTGACGTACCGATCGGCACACATGTCCAGGTCAGACTGCCTGCGAAATTTGAAGACCTATTGTATATCGATGGTGAACCTATACCTGCCGATACTCAGACCAAAAGGTCTAATAATTTTGTCGAACTAGCCGTTTTACCCGGCAGTAAATATCTATTCAACGTCGTAAGTACATAGGCGCCGCACAACAGTAGACTCCTGCATCGTGCGCTTATCCATCTCCATGTGTTTCACTCGGATCGAAATGCAAGAAATCAGACGGCATGAGAGTAATTGAGTAGTGGGTCTGCCCCTCCTCTACGAAATTCCGTTCGCATCTCCGGGCGATGAATTTTGGGCAAAAGGTCATGCCGTCGCCAGTCAGATTTCCAATTGCTTAATCCCGACGACGATTTTCTTATATCATTCTCCGAGTTGCCGCAGCCGCTGATATCAGTTGGAGGCGAAATTTCGATGGGTACAAGTACAGAGATCGAATTAGCATTTAGCAGTCAAGTCAAACATATCTTTGTGACTGCTGACAGTAATTATACTGAGACCGATCCGGTATTATGCTTTTATACTTGTTACTGCAAAAAGCTGTTTAGCAAAGATGTCAGAATCGAACGAGTTCGGTAAGTTACCTAAGCCCAAGGAAAGAGTAGTTCTCTGGTAGTCGCAATCGTTTAAGCCGAAATAAGTTCTGGTACTCCAAGGTTTGTGGATAAATATTGTTCAACCTTTGAATGATGAAGGAGTGTGCATCCGGGCGTTACTATGAGCATTTCGAACTCCAGTCCATTTACTTCCGTTATTACTGCGAGGGTGTTTAGACTTGCGCTTATTGCCATTTCGATCGCCGGCGTATTTAGCTACCTCGATCTTAAAACAAACGTCTTTGGGATGCTCGAGCAGCCGGCTTACGGTTTACGACTCGAAGTTGCAGGACTGCTGCGTCCTGACCTGAACGATAAGGCGCGGGCTAATATCGCCGTCATCGGTGTATCCGGCCAATCTTTTCGATGGGCGGGACAAGGCGACGATATCCAGTTTATGCCTCGTACCGTGTATGCCCAATTGATAAACGTTCTAACCGCATGCGGAGCTAAGGTTATTGCATTCGATATCAATTTCGGGGCTGCGGCGCCAGGGGATGCCAGTCTTGTCAAAGCTATTAAAAAATCCGGACGAGTACTTATTGCATCATTTCAGGATTATCCAGGCGGCTCAATCAACTATCCTGAGAAACAATTTGTAGATGCCGGTTGTCAAACCGGCATCGGTCTCGTTCGAGCAGTAGACGGTCCAGGTATAGATGATGCTGAGCCACTGCTTGTGCAGCGGGACGAGTCTGGAAACATAGTCGGAGTAGTCCCCCAGTTCGATGTAGCAGCCGTGCGTGTCGCTGACGGTCTGCCGGCCTCATTACCCCTTTCGGCTATTCGAGAGCCGCTTCCGGGCAAGCGAATCAATCTGGATCCTCGGGATCCGGTTTCAGCGTTTAAAATCCGATTCTTGCGCGACCCGGATGACATCTTTACGCCATACCCTATCGAAAAAGTTCTGGCGGAAAACGAGGAAACAAATGCATTCAACAAGGCCTACTTTAAGAATAAGATAGTCTTGGTAGGTGATACTAGGGATGTCGACCATGACAGCGAGCCGACGCCGGTCGGAGAAATGTTCGGCGTACTTATTAATGCTCATACAGTGGCGACCCTTTTGAACGGAAGGTTTATACACAAGGCTTCTGCACAGAACGAAATTCTCTTTCTCTCGTTGCTGGTGATTCTGACCACAGTGCTGTCGTCGACATGGAGCCTGCGACGACTTGCTGTTTTGATAGTGTTGGTTTTGCCGATTTATTTCCTGATTAATGTTTTCGTTTTCGTCGAATACGATTACTACGTACATCTCGCAGCATCGTCCATCGCGGTTCTTCTGACAGCGTTCTGGATTCTTCTGGACCGCGGTCTGACCGAGGAGAATGAAAAGGCAAACTTTCGCGGACTTCTCCAAAGATACGTCAATCCCAAGATCGCAGATCATATTCTGAAGTATCCCGAATTGATCGGAGGTGGTGGGCGACGTCAGGTGGGAACTGTACTGTTTTCAGATATACGGGGGTTTACACAGATGTCGGAGGAGTTACCGACCGAAGATCTGGTGGCAAGAGTAAACGAGTACTTTCAGGTCATGACCGACATTGTTTTCAACAACGATGGCACGGCGGTGAGTTTTGTGGGCGACGGGATGCTCGCAGTGTTCGGGATTCCAATTGCTGCTCCAGATCATGCGGACCGAGCAGTAAAGGCGGCGATAGAAATGCAGAGCGCATGTCGAATCCTGGACGACAAGTGGCATAGCTCTCGTAATGGTTCTTTCTCCAGTGGAATAGGTATAAACTCAGGTGATGTGATCTTTGGCGAAATCGGAGGGAAGCATCTCAGAAGCTTTACTGTCTATGGACTGCAGGTTAACATCGCGTCACGAATCGAAGGAGCGAACAAGGAATTAGGTACGAAAATTCTCATGACCGCGTCGACTTTTAAATCCCTTCAATCGCCTGTTAAAGCTGTAGGTCCAACCCAAGTGACTGTTAAAGGAGTAAATGAGCCGGTGATAGTCTATCAAGTAATTGATCCGTTTGAGGAACACGACCGTCAAAAAGCTGGACTGACGGTGCTGCACGCGTATCCTGCCGAAAGTTGAGCACCGTTAAGGTGTACTCAGTGGTACGATCGGCCGTTCAAAAATACCGGCGAGAATATCGACGATCCGTGGTATTCCCAGAATGTCGGTCCTGAGCACCAGATCGTAAAGCAGAGGGTCGTTTGGGTCGGCGCGGAAGACATTTTTATAGAATAATGAGCCGTTATCGTCGTTCTTGATAACCGCTTCCCTCGCGGGCTGTTCACTAATCCATCTAACCTCCATGACACGCCGGATACGAAAGGGCAGATCGGCGATGAGGCGGACATGAATGGTGTCCGGATGGCCGCGCAACAGGATATTTCCGCCGCGTCCGATCACGATCACGTTGCCCTTTTCCGCTAACTCACGCATCACTTGTCGAGATGATTTTAGAAATGCGGCAAACTCCTGTCCCTGGCCATGAAGACGTTCGAGAAGGGATGGATCGTGTTCGTCCCAACGCAATGCACGATTGATTGATAGACCTGTGATTTCAGACTCTCGGTTCAGAATACTGAGATCGGCGACATCCCAGCCGAGACGGGCCGCAAGGGCAGGGGCCACCGCAGTTTCGCCGGCGCCTAGGAGTCGAGATATCGTGATAATTCCCATGCTGTGTCTCCTAATGAAACAATCAGGATTTCGGCGATTTGATATAACGGATAGCCTTTACATCCTTCACTGTCACCAGTGCATCGGTCAATATCTCGTCAAGGGATGATAACGCCGCAGAGATTCGGTCCGGGACGTCTACAACTCTGATCAGCACTGGAAGGCCTTCAAACAGCACTTCGACGCGTGTCGAATGAACTCTTCCGTGCGAACCGTATCCTTCTACTCCTTTGTAGACGGAAGCGCCGGCGAGTCCTGTCGCCTTTAGCCGTTCAACAACTGCGGCATAGAGGGGGCCGCCCGACCATTGATCGTCTTCGCCGACGTAAATATTAAGTTCCTGCGCTGCTTCTTGTAATTTCATCGTCAGTTACCTGTTCTGATCGTTGAGCAGTCAATCAACATCATAATACCTAAAAAGCAGCGCGCCATTAGATGAGCCGTCGGTTGACATCGCGGCCCCGTCGAGGTATCATAAAGCGAACTATTTTGCGTCGATTTAGTTAGCCAAGCGCGTTTTTTTGTTTGGATCTCTTCTAATCTGCAGAAGATCGTTCCCCAAGGTTTCAATTGGTCGGCTCTAAAAGGATTTCGAATGGCCTCGATGCGTCAAATCCGCTCGCGAATACGCGTAGCGAAGAACATCCAACAAATTACTAAGGCAATGAAGATGGTTGCCGCCGCTCGTCTGCGAAGAGCGCAGGAAGCAGTTAATGCAGCTCGGCCGTATTCAGACCGTATGCGCGAAGTCGTGCAGCGCCTGGCGGCGAATGTAGGCTCAGGAGGAATTCAAAATCCTCTTCTCCGTACGACCGAACTCGCAAGGGGCAAAGTTGGCGTACTGCTGATAACTGGTGAGCGAGGTCTTTGCGGATCTTACAACTCGAACGGTATTCGTAAAGCAAACGAAATAGTACGTCCACTCGATGTATCTCAGGTGCGTTTCTTCACGGTGGGTAAGCGCGGATCTAACTTCTTTCGTCGCAGAGGTTACGAGATCATCGGCGAGCATACGGTGCCCAATACTGGTGTTTCCTTCGCCGAAGCAAAGGCGATCGCGATTGAAGCGCGCGAGCAGTTTGAGCGTGGAGACATCGACAAGCTCTATCTCGTCTATACTAAGTTTATTTCAGCCATGACTCAGAGACCGACATCGATACAGCTGCTTCCACTGGAACCGCCTGCAGCGACTATTGAGAAGGTAGCGCCTGTCGATGTGATTTTTGAACCGTCCGCCGAGGAAATTCTCCAGGATCTTCTCAGCCGTTACGTCGACACCCTGGTATATCAGGCGATCATAGAGTCGACTGCTTCCGAACATGGCGCGAGAATGACTTCCATGTCTTCAGCTACGGACAACGCCGGCAAAATGATTTCTGGATTAACGCTATCTCTTAATAGAGCGCGTCAATCTGCGATCACAAAAGAGCTTGCCGAGATCATCGGCGGAGCCGATGCACTAAAATCTTAAGACTTCCGCAATTACAAAGCGGACCCATTTCTTTTTCGCCCTTAAAGGAGATTCGTTAACACAATGGCTTCCGGAACGATAGTACAGGTCCAAGGACCGGTCGTGGATGCAAAGTTTGCACCGTCAGAACTACCCTCAATGCTAAACGCATTGGAAATCGCAGATACAACCCGCGGCATTCAGTTGACTGTCGAAGTTGCACAGCACCTCGGCAACGATATCGTCAGATGTATTGCTATGTCTAGTACCGATGGTCTAGTGCGCGGCATGGCAGTTGTCGACACTGGAAAGCCGATCTCGGTTCCCGTGGGACCTGCAACGCTCGGACGTGTCTTCAATCTGCTTGGGAATCCGATCGATAATGCCGGACCGGTCACCGCAGAACGATATCCAATCCATCGCAAGGCGCCGACGATCGAAGATCAGGCTTCCAGCGTTGAAGTTCTCAACACGGGAATGAAGGTTATCGACCTGCTTTGTCCATTCCTGCGCGGCGGCAAAATCGGCCTGTTCGGCGGAGCCGGAGTCGGCAAAACCGTGACGATGCAGGAACTTATTCGTAATATCGCGACCGAGCACGGCGGCGTTTCGGTGTTTGCCGGAGTCGGTGAGCGAACTCGTGAAGGCAACGACCTTTGGCTCGAAATGGGCGAAGCGAAGTACACTGACGCCGATGGTAAGGAAGCAGTTGTTCTGGACAAGACCGCTATGGTTTTTGGCCAGATGAACGAACCGCCCGGTGCCCGCATGCGTGTTGCTTTGTCCGGACTTACAATGGCCGAATACTTCCGGGATGAAGCCGGCCAGGATGTTCTGCTCTTTATCGACAATATCTTCCGCTTCGTTCAAGCCGGTGCGGAAGTTTCAGCTCTTCTCGGACGGATGCCAAGCGCCGTCGGTTATCAACCGACACTGGCGCAGGAAATGGGCGATCTTCAGGAGCGAATTACTTCGACAAAGACCGGTTCCGTAACGTCGGTTCAGGCGATTTATGTTCCTGCCGACGACCCTACTGACCCGGCGCCGGCGACAACATTCGCCTTCCTCGATGCGACCGTATACCTTGATCGTGGAATCACCGCGAAGGGAATCTATCCTGCTGTCGATCCGCTTGTCTCAACATCTCGTATCCTTGCACCGGAAGTTGTAGGCCAGGAGCACTACGATGTGGCCCGAGGCGTTCAAACTATCTTGCAGCGCTACAAGGAACTCCAGGACATTATCGCCATCCTTGGAATTGATGAGTTGTCCGACGAAGACAAGCTAGTCGTAGCTCGTGCACGTCGAATTGAAAAGTTCCTTGGCCAGCCCATGTTCGTCGCTTCCCAGTTCACTGGTCTCGAAGGCCGTTATCTTACACTGAAGGAAACGGTCGACTCGTTTAAGGCGCTTCTCTCCGGTGAATATGACGAATATCCCGAGCAGGCGTTCTACAACGTCGGCACCATCGAAGAAGCGGTCGCCAAGGCGAAGACGCTCGGAGGTTAAACGTGGCGAATACTTATCAGCTCGATATTGTTACGCCTGAGCGGGTTATGCTTTCCGAATTGGCCGTTGAAACTATCGCGCCGGGCACCGAGGGTTATCTTGGTATACTGGCAGGTCACGCGCCGCTGATGACTACGCTTGAACCCGGTGAAGTGACAGTAGCTTTTGCCGACGGGAGAACGACCAGTCGAATAGTCATCGGAGGCGGCTTTATGGAAGTGAGCGCTGCGAAGACGACAATTCTCGCCGACTCCGCTGAACGCATCGATGAAATTGACGTTTCGCGCGCCGAACTGGATCTTGAAGAAGCACGCAAGCTGCTTG
Source organism: Armatimonadota bacterium (assembly GCA_003134215.1). Lineage (GTDB taxonomy): Bacteria > Armatimonadota > Armatimonadia > Armatimonadales > Capsulimonadaceae > BOG-944. The sequence goes on along the minus strand of PLAD01000357.1, from coordinate 9,147 downwards.
ATGCTGCAGTTCTTGGCACTCCGGAGGCCGTGGCAGCTAAACGGGCGAACGTCTTGGCTGAAACCAGGGTCAGGCTCGGCAGAAGCCGGTAACCGTTGGTAAGACGCTGGGCTCCCATCCGGCCACTTCGGCTGCAGTTGCCGGATCAGAAAGCTGGTTTAACGGTAGTGCGATATCTAGTACCGTTGGCGTTTACTTTGTTGTGTCTTCTGTCGCTCCAGCTCCCCTGCTTGGCAGCAGAAGACAGTTCACCTCAAAACTTGTGGTATAGCCTGTACTTTCAAACAAACCACAGCGGCTATTCCCACATCATGTCGTCTTCGGACAACTGGCGTGGACAGCGGGCAACCCTGAACGTCTCCGAAACCGTCACCAAGCTCACAATTTTTGGAACTACAGTCGAGCAAGATGTCTCTTCGCAATCCTGGTCAGATCCGGAAACGGGAGCGCCATTCTATCAGAACTTTCGGATTGAGTCCGGCGGCTCGGTAACCCTCGTAACGGCGTTATTTACCCCATCGTCGATCACGGCAGTTCTCAAATCAGGCAAAGAGACGACTACTAAAGTAATTCCAATTCCGCCTGGACAGAAGATTGTAGTGGAAGACACCGAAGGAATGACGTCTACCGCGCCGTTGAAGATCGGTGATACGGAATCTGATCTGGAGTTCGATCCGATATCCCTATCTTTGGACTCCCAGGTCTCTCATGTCGTCGCGCTGGACATTCCGGTGAAAGAAGCAAAAGACGGCCAGGTTCATGCTACTGATGAAGTCGTGGTATCCGATCCACAGGGCAGTGCAACAGCCTTTCAGGACAACACCGCTACTCCGGTGTTAATCATTATGCCGGCTGGGTTATACATGGTCTTAACCGATGAAGGGCATGCACTGGACCCGCGAAGCCTTGAGTCCTCGTATGCTCTTAATCCTACCTCTTCACCGGGAAATGAACATGAGGAGTCTTATGACCCTGCACCCGATCTCGCCATAGCTACTGCCGTGAGTCCTTCAGGGCAGCAGCTGCACGATGAGCGAAGTTTGATGCACCTTACGGTCAAGCTCACCGTCAGAGATGAAACACCAAAGACAGTAACTGAAAACGCCATTCCCGTACCCCCGGCAGGTTCCCTGAGAATAGACCAGCTCAACTCTTCGGAAACGGCTCCCTTTCTGCTTGGAGCACCATATCTCTCGATCGACGATCCAACAATTATCAGCACATCGCACTCGATCGTTGGAACTGAGACTGATGCCTATAAGGCAGTAAAACTACTCCATGACTGGGTCTACTCTCATTTGACGCCTGAAGGGCAATTGGGCTTGCCCCGATCTGCCAGCGATATCTGCGCAAATCCGGAAGGAGTTTGCCGTGACTACGCCGTTCTTTATACCGCGCTGGCGCGCGCGGCCGGCATCCCCACCAAGATCGAAGCAGGTCTTGTAGGCTTTCACGGCCGATTTTATTACCACGCTTGGGCGAGCTCATTTATCGGTGGTTCGATAGGCTGGCTTCCTGTCGATGCGACCCTGCCGACCATGTTCGTGGATGCCAGTCATATATCTCTAGGTTCGGGCGATCCGACCGTAATGTTCTCTCTGGCAGATGTGATAGGAAACATGAAAGTGGAGACTTTAAACACGCGGAATTCGCTATAATAGCCTTAAGAACAGCATGTCAAGAATGGCACGGAGCAGCGGATAGCCTTAGTCGCCGCATCGGTTGTCGAAGTGGGTTGACCTGATTTGGTGAAATGAGAGGAAGTGAGACGTATGGCTGATTCCAATATCGTGTCCAGGGAGGACCTCGAGGAGCATGAAGCTTACACGAACGGCAAAGACGGTGCAATGATTGCATCGGAAACTTCAAAGTCTTCATATGCGCCTCACGTATGGCGTTTAGTATTCGCGACAGCATTTATAGCGCTCGGTTCGGTTGCTGGATTTCAAATTGGCAAAGGCATAATCGGTTGGATCGTTACTCAGAACTGGGGCACAGGGTTTCTCGCCGCATATAAATCGGATCTGAACGAAAGCCCTTCTGATAAACTTGGGCAAGAGTTGGCGTTTGGAATTATCGGCGGACTCCTTACCTACCTTTTGGCAGCAATTATCTTTGACAAACTGATTGGGTTTGCTGAAAGTTTGAAACGGATGGCGCCTGCCGACAAGGTAGCTATCTTTTTAGGACTGGTGGCTGGTTTAGCAATTACCGGCATGTTGTCGGCAGTTCTCATGAGGATTCCCAATGTCGGGATTCTTTCAACTATTGTCGTCGGTATCGTACTGTCCTATCTCGGCATTGCGGCTGCGATCAGTATGAAAGATGACATCCGTTTTGCCCTTCCTACTCAGGCGGTGACTCCGGTTGACGAAAAGCCGGACCGTGCCGTCAGTACCTACAAGATCCTCGATACGAATGTCATAATTGACGGACGAATCACCGATATCTGCCGAACCGGCTTTATTGAAGGTCCCGTTTACGTCCCGGGTTTCGTTCTTGACGAGCTTCAGCACATCGCGGATTCAAGTGATGCGTTAAAGCGAGCCCGCGGACGACGCGGGCTTGATATACTTAATCAGATGCGAAGTGAGATGCCGCTGATTGTTCGCACTCTAGACTCCCGAGCCGACTATCAGGGCGTTGACGAGGTGGATGCGAAGCTGGTGAAGCTGGCGAAAAAGCTGGAAGGCATGATTGTCACCAACGACTTTAACTTGAACAAAGTTGCCGAATTGCAGGGCGTGACTGTCCTCAATATCAATGAGCTCGCCAACGCCCTTAAACCTGTCGTTCTACCTGGCGAAGAAATGCATGTGACAGTTATCAAAGAAGGCAAGGAAATGAACCAGGGAATTGCCTACCTTGATGACGGCACAATGATTGTTATTGAGGGCGCTCGCCGGAGAATAGGGGAAAACCTTCGCGTGATTGTTTCGAGCGTCCTGCAGACCGTTGCCGGCAAAATGATCTTTGCTACACTGCGGATGGACGAAGACGAAGAGGACGATCGCAGCAATGACCAGGGTTCACGCGGTTTTACCGGCAGCAGGCCGCGCCGTCCGCTTCGGTAGCGGGACGAACAAAATATTTGCCGACCTGCTCGGACGGACGATCATAGAACGGACGGTTGCGGCGTTTATTGAAATCGCCGACGAGATTACGATTGTCGCTGGTTCGGGCGATATTGATAGGCTCGAAAATATGGTTGCTCAAGACAGGGTACATGTTACACTTGGCGGCCAGACTCGACAGGATTCAGTCTGGAATGGACTTTTGACTGTCGAGGGAGACGAAACCATTGTGCTGGTGCACGATGCAGCCCGTCCGCTCGTTACTAAAGAGGTTATAGATCGCTGCCTATCGTCCGTCGAACAACTAGGCTCGGGCGTCGCTGCAGTGCCCATCTTCGATGCCCTGAAGTCTAGTCATTTCGTCGAAGAATCCAGATTCGCAATTGCGGACGACATAGACCGCACCGCAGTTTGGGCTGTACAGACTCCCCAGGCCTTTCCACTGAAACGACTACTCGATGCCCATAAGCTGGCGGCGGATGATTGCTTTGTCGGTCTTGACGAGTCTTCGTTAGTTCAGCGGCTGCCAGGGGAAACCGTCTACCTGGTTCCAGGCGACCGAAGCAATATCAAAATTACGACGACGGACGATCTTTGTTTTGCTGAGAACATGCTGAAGTCTGCTATACAATCTGAAACCAGAAACGGAATCGGATACGATATACATCGGCTGGTCAGTGGCCGTCCACTGTGGCTTGGCGGGGTAAGCATTCCTTCTGAATTTGGGCTGGACGGTCATTCCGATGCCGATGTCCTCCTGCATGCCATATGTGACAGTCTGCTGGGCGCCGCCGGCCTTTCTGATATCGGTCACCGCTTCCCAAATACCGATGAACAGTTTAGGGGTATTTCCAGTATCAAATTGCTTGCCAATGTCTTTGACGCTCTAGCCGATGCCGGATGGAGCATAGTCAATGTCGACACAATGGTCATTGCCGAGCTCCCCAGGATTGCTCCGTATATCAATGCGATGAAGGAAGCGATTGCACCGGTCTTGCGCCTCAGCATGGATAGAATTTCCATCAAAGCGACTACAAACGAAGGCATTGGTTCGCTTGGCTCAGGACAAGGGATCGCCTGTCACGCCTTAGCAACAATTATCAGAAGCCGTTGACGAGTTGGGATGACCTGTCAATGTAATTAGAGAGGGGATAAATCGATGACAATAGAAGTAACGGTAAGGGGTAAGAATATCGAGGTTACAGACGGCTTAAAGTCGTACACTGAGAAGCGGCTGCAAAAGTTGTCTAAGTATCTGCCCAATTGCCGTGAAGCAATCGTTCGAGAGTGTGTGGAAAGAAATCAACATCGAGTAGAAGTTACGCTGGAAGGCGACGGCCTGATCCTCAGGGGCGAGGAAAGGACCGACAACATGTATGCTTCGGTAGACTTGGTGCTTGATAAGCTCGAACAGCGCGCGCGGAAGTTCAAAGAACGACACTCACACGCGACTCACCATAACGAAAGTATACGAAAGAACTTTGCTGCGGATAACGAGGGACCCTTTGGTGGCGAGATCCTTCCTGCAGAATCTCAGCTGGATGAGGACATTCGCCCCTATATTTCGCGGACAAAGCGGGTCACAATGAAGCCGATGTCTGCTGAAGAAGCGTCCGAGCGAATGATCCTGGCGGATCATGATTTTTTTATATATCAAGATGCGGATTCCGAGCAGGTGCACGTTATCTATCGACGTAAGGACGGTAACTTCGGGCTAATTGCCCCGAAGCTTTAATGCTTGATTAGTGAATGAAGGGAACATGTTGATGAAGGTTGGTATCTTAACTGGAGGCGGAGACTGTCCGGGGCTTAATCCCGCAATACGCGGTGCGGTGATGAGGCTGCTAGACTTTGGTGACGAGGTGATCGGTTTCACCAGAGGGTGGAAGGGCCTTGTGGAAGGAACGACCATTCCGCTGACGCTTGACGTGGTAGAACCGATTATTTCCGAAGGAGGTACCATCCTGCATTCGTCTCGCACCAATCCCTTCAAGCCGGGAAACGAAGCTCAGTTGGAAGCGGTGTTGGCCAACCTCAAGAAGTTTAATATCGACGCCCTCATCGCAATCGGCGGCGATGATACTCTTGGGGTGGCATCGAAGCTTTACCACCTTCACGGCATCAACGCAATCGGCGTCCCCAAAACGATGGACAACGATCTGAGCTTGACCGACTATACGTTTGGTTTTGACTCAGCCGCGAATGTTGCGCTGCATGCAATCGACGGTCTCAGGGACACTGCTAAATCACACGAGCGTGTTATCGTCGTTGAAGTCATGGGCCGACATGCCGGCTGGGTCGCTCTGTATTCGGCAATCGCCAGCGGCGCCGACTGGGTATTTATCCCGGAAGTAGAGGCCGACCTCGATGCCGCAAGCGCCCATTTGATTAAGAACAAAGAGCGCGGTAAGGATTGGGGCCTGGTCATCGTTTCGGAAGGAGTCGAACTTCCGGGAGATGATACCGGGGACGCGGAAGTCGACGCCTTTGGCCATAAATTCCTCAAGGATTTGGCAATCGGGCCAACTGTCGCTAAAGAGATTCAGAAGCGCACGGGCTTTGAGGTTCGAGACGTCGTACTGGGACATATCGTTCGCGGCGGTCACCCGACTCTCTTCGACCGGATCCTTGGTACTCGCGTCGGAATTGAGGCTGCGGAGCGTGTTCATCGTGGTGAGTTCGGAAAGATGGTTGCGCTGCAAGGCAATGAGGTGCTCGGTGTCCCCATAGCCGATGCCGTCGGCAAGCAGAAAGTCGTGTCTGACGAATTATACAAATCGTTCCTGACCACGTTCAACAAGTAATGGTTAAATGACTACAATTCAAGCGCCGTCATTATCTGGGCCTGCGCAAGAAGACCTTTCTTTGGAGTTCCGTAATCGCTTCTCCAGGGTACGGGAAGAAATACTCAAGGTTATCGTCGGCAACAGTGCGGTAATAGACGGCGTTTTGATCGCTATCGTCGCTGGCGGGCATGTTCTTTTGGAGGGCGTGCCCGGCCTCGGTAAAACGCTCCACGTTCGCACGGTAGCTCAAGCATTAGACCTTAACTACTCTCGAATACAGTTTACGCCGGACTTGATGCCTGCTGATGTCACAGGAACTACTATTCTTGTCGAAGACCACGAAGGAGGCCGACGTTTTCAATTTGCACCTGGTCCGATATTTTCGAATCTTGTTCTGGCTGATGAGATAAATCGGGCAACCCCGAAAACACAGTCAGCTTTGCTGGAAGCGATGCAAGAGCAGAGTGTTACCGTTGGCGGGAAGACTCACTCTCTTAGCCCGCCATTTTTTGTCCTCGCAACTCAAAATCCGATCGAAATGGAAGGCACGTATCCGCTACCCGAAGCCCAGCTCGATCGTTTTCTCTTTAAGTTAAAATTCGACAGGCCGAGCACTGCGGAGTTGATATCGATTATCGACAGGACGACCGCAGCAGCCCAGCCGCCGCCAAGCTCCGTACTTTCGGGCGCTCATCTCCTGGAGATGCGTGATTTCGCCCGCCTTGTCCCGATAGCACCGCACGTAGCTGCCTTCGCAGCTCAGATCGTCACTGCCAGTCACCCAGGGCCTGCTGCGCCTTTGACCGTGAGTCGCTTCGTCAGATACGGCTCGTCGCCCCGTGGTGCACAAGCGCTGGTTCTTTCCGCAAAAATCCGTGCATTGCTAGATTCTCGGTCAAGTGTTGCCAAGGAAGATATCAAGGCAGTTGCGATTCCGGCGTTGCGACACCGCCTAGTACTAAGTTTTGAAGGTCTTGCCGAAGGAATCACCACCGACAGGATCGTCGAAGATATTGTTAAACATGTCGCCATTCAGACAAACGTCGCTGCCTCAGGTCAATGAATTAATCAAACGATGCAGTTTGAAGATTTTAAAAGTCGTATGCGGTCGGCTCTTGGCTCCTCTCTAGAGCATGCCACACCGGCCAATGTTCGCGAATTCGTCGACGAGATTCAACTTGAACTGTGGCGTGAAGAGCACCCGAAACCAGCGCCGGGACAGATGCGGCATCGTATTGAGATCCCTGAAACTGAGGCTATCTCATACGAAGGTTTAATGCGGGCTTTTTTCGCGCGGGCTCTCGTTGCTGACCGGGACGAGGCTTTGATGCAGTTATGGATCCTCGCTCTGGACCTAGCCTATGGCGGAATTGAGGAACTGCTCTCGGAGAAAATGACCAGGTTGTTCAATAGCGACCAGGTGTAAAGGGTGCCTAGGAATCAAATTGGCAGCGAGAATGAGAAGGTCGTTCCCCGGTTGTATTCGCTTTCGACATTAACGTAACCGCCGTGTCGCTCGACTATGTGTTTCACGATCGACAAGCCCAATCCCGTACCGCCGGATGCTCTGCTTCGGGCCTTATCTGTACGATAAAATCGTTCGAATAAACGACTCAGGTCCTGTTTGAGAATACCAATTCCGGTATCGGAGACAAATATCGTTACGAAGTCTTTATCGCACTTTGACCAAATTCTTAATACGCCACTGTTGGGTGTGTACTTGATAGCGTTGTCGATCAGGTTGACGACCACTTGGGATATCTCGTCCGGATCTACGGCGAGCATCAATGGCTCCGGCAAATCGATGATCATCTGATGGCCTGCTGATTTGATTTGTGCGCCATATCCAGCCGTCACGTTGCCGACAATCTCGGCGATGTCATGCAGCCGTTTTTCAGGTGGCTGCGATTCTATTCTGGACAGATCGAGAAGGTCTGCAGAGATTCTCACAAGGCGATCAGACTCATGAACGATCGTTTCCAAAAAATGACGGGCGACCTCACTGTCTTCTATAGCCCCGTCCATGAGCGTTTCAGCCATTGCCTTCACCGAACTGAGCGGAGTCCGCAGCTCATGCGAGACGTTGGCGACAAAATCCCGTCTCACCATTTCCAATCGACGTAGTTCGGTGAGATCGCGTAGAATCAGTACAGCGGCGCCGTCGCCGGTAGGGTAGGCGACCGCCTGTACGGTACGTTGGCTTGGATGATAGAAAACGAACTCTTCAATGGCCGCATTGTCTTGTGGGGACGAGATGGCTGCTTGTTTGACGAAGTTTGCGAGTTCACTCGATTGACTGAGGTTGAGCAGAAAGGACTGTAACGCGTCTGGGAATAGTTCGTTCGCCGCCTTGTTTGCAATGAGGCACTTTCCTTCTTGCGAGACCAGCATGACCGGGTCTTGTACCGCGGTTAGCAGGGCCTGCCAGCGAATTTCAGTTGCAGCGGCCGACTGCCGTGCCAACACCAGGTCCGACTGAGCATTAATCGCAACCGCCTGGTAAGTAGAGTTCTTACTTCGGCGTGAAAGCTCGTAGCCAGTAAAGCCGCTCGCAGCAACAGCGCATAGCGCAACGATTACCATCGAGGAAGTCATATGCCGAAGAATAAATTAAACAAACTTATAGCCGACGCCACGAACTGTGATCAGCTTTTTAGGCGTTGCTGCAATGTCTTCAATTTTTTCACGCAGCCAGCGTATATGGACGTCTACCGTACGCTCATCGACATAACAATCTTCGCCCCATACACGGTTCAAAAGGGTCTGTCGATCAAAAACGTGACCTGGATTGCTCATCAAAGTGCCGAGGAGATCGAATTCCTTTTTCGTAAGATCAAGCTTTTCGCCGGCTTTAATGACTTCTCGGCGATTACGGTTTAAAGAAATATTGCCGATCTCTAATTCGTCGCTGTTTCTAGCCGGCTCACGTTCAATGGGCTGATTGACAGGTGCGGCCAATATCGGAGATAGGTTCCGCCGTAACAGGGCGCGGATACGCGCCATCAGTTCCCGCATGCTGAAAGGCTTAACTACATAGTCATCTGCGCCGACTTCGAATCCCTTAAGGCGGTCAGACTCCGCTGCTCTGGCCGTTAGAAACAGAATTGGGACCGGACCGTGCTCATAGCGCAGCTGTCGGCAAATATCAAGACCACTCCCGGAGGGCAGCATAACATCAAGAACTACGAGGTCAGGTGTCGAGTGCCGAGCTGCAGCAACGCATTCTCCGGCATCGCCTGCGGTGAAGGTGGTATAACCTTCTTTCTTTAAGTTGTACGCTATCGCTT
>PLAD01000245.1 GCA_003134215.1 Armatimonadota bacterium | reverse complement strand
GCGTGGGGCTGAAGTCATCTATGACGGTCTTATGCCGGTCCATGTCAGTGGCCACGGATATGCCGAAGAGCTGAAGCTGATGCTAAACCTCGTGAACCCTCGGTTTGTCATGCCCGTACACGGGGAATATCGTATGCTCGCACGCTATGCTGCAATGGCGGAGCAGATGGGCTGGCCGAGACAGGATATCGTCCGTGCTGAGATCGGCGATATCATTGAAGTCAGCGAGAACGCGGTTGTTCACCGAGGCAAGATCCCGCAGCATGGTGCAGTCCTCATCGACGGTGCCGGCGTCGGCGATGTCTCGGAAGTGGTTCTTCGCGACCGTGCGCACCTGGCGCAGGATGGCTTCCTGGTGATCGTTCTCGGCCTCGATCACGAGACCGGCGAGATCGTCGCCGGTCCGGAAGTCAACTCCCGCGGCTTCGTGTTTATGGACGAATCCGAATACCTCATCGAAGAAGTCAAGCAAAAGATTCTCGAACGGCTGGAAAACCTGGCGGACACCGCCGACAACGACTACAGCAGCGTGGCTCAGGATCTTCGTGCTCAGGTTGGGAAGCTTCTCTTTAAGCGCACACAGCGCAAACCGATGATTCTCCCTGTCATCATGGAAGTATAACAGCGGCGCACGGTCGCCGCTGCGGAACTCGCAGCCCGCCTTCTGCATTCTGTAGTCATTACTCCTTTAGATAGACTGCAAAAATGGCCTTAAAGGCAATAATTGTTGGCGCCGGTATTGGCGGGCTCGCAACAGCAATACGGCTTCGCTCCCAACTCGGGTGTGACGTTACCGTTTTAGAAAAGAATTCGACTGTCGGCGGACGGTGTAACGTCCTTGTAGACCGCGGCTACCATTTCGATATCGGTCCGTCGCTGCTTTTGATGACCGATGTCTACCGCGACCTGTTCGCGTCTGCCGGCGAAAATTTCGATGAGCATGTGAAGCTCGTCAAAATGGAGCCGAACTACCGTGTCAACTTCTCCGACGGTTCCGAACTGGAGATGTCCAGCGACCTTCCTCGAATGATCGAGAACCTCGAGAAAATCGAGATTGGCGCCGGGCAGGGTTATCTCCGTTTCCTCTACGACGCGTCCCTCAAGTATCGCATTGGCCGAAAAAAGTTCGTCGAGCGCAACTTCAACAAAGCCTCCGACTTTTTCAGCATCGAAAACCTGATGCTACTAGGAAAGCTTAATGCCCTCAACACGCTTTATGGCCATGTCTCCAAGTTTTTTCAGGATGACCGTTTGCGGCAGGCCTTTTCGATGCAGACCATGTATCTGGGCATCTCGCCGTTCAGCGCCCCGGCGGTCTACACTCTGCTTGCCTACACCGAACTCGCCGAAGACGGGCTGTATTTCCCGCTTGGCGGAACCTACGCTCTTCCGCTTGCGATGGCGGCAGTGGCTTCGAGGATTGGGGTAGAAATCGAGACTGGCGTCAGTGTCGCCCGCATTATTGTTGAAAACGGATCCACCCGTGGTGTTCAGCTAGAGGACAAAGGCTTCCTCCCGGCGGATATTGTCATCTCCAACGCCGATCTGCCCTACACCTATACCGACCTGCTCCAGGACCGGCCCGCAAAGTACGCCGAGGAGCGATGGAAAAAGGACAACTTCACCTGTTCCGCCTTTAACCTCTACCTGGGGACCGATAAAGAATTCCCGCAGCTCCGCCACCACAATTTTTTCCTTGGACCGGACTACCGCAAGAACTTCGAAGCGATCTTTGATCGTAAGGAAATTCCGGCTTATCCCTCGTTCTATGTCAACAGCGTCACCAAGACCGATCGGACTCTCGCGCCGCATGGCGGCGACAACATTTTTGTACTCGTTCCTGTCCCGCATCTCTCTCCGGCGACCAAATGGGACCCGGACGATATTGCATCGTTCAAGGACAAGGTCTACGGCCAATTGGAAGATCGCGGCCTGACCGACCTCCGTAAACACGTCGTCGTCGAACACGTCTATACGCCCAACGACTGGAAAGAGCGCTTTAATCTGAAATACGGCGCTGCCTTCGGCCTTTCGCACGGGCTGGCACAGGTGGGCTACTTTCGGCCGGCCAATCGCGCGGCCCACGCCAAAGGGCTCTACTTTGTCGGCGCAAGCACTGCCCCTGGCACCGGCGTACCGCTGGTGTGTATAGGGGCGAAATTGGTGGTAGAACAAATTGCCGCCGACCTGAGCAACGGTCGGGGCTAGAAGGTCTTTTTGATGGCATCCAGGGAAGCATATGAAGTCTGTCGAAAACTAACGGCTAAACACGGAAAGACTTACTACTTTTCTACTTGCTTTTTTCCGCCGGAGATTCGGCGCGCGGTCCATTCGCTTTATGGTTTTGTGCGTTGTCCCGATGAAATAGTAGACAATCCAGAAGCCGGCGCCAATCCGGAGCGCCTGCTCGCCGATTTCCGTGCAGAAACTCTGGCTGCCCTGCAAACGGGAGAGTCAAGCAACCCTGTCCTGGAAGCGTTCGCCGAAACAGCCAGGCGCTTTGAGATCCCGCTGGACTACCCTCTCGCCTTTCTCGATGCTATGGCGATGGATCTGACACGCGATCGATATCAGACCTTCGACGATTTGTTATGCTATACTTACGGCAGTGCATCGGTCGTCGGTCTGATGATGTGCCGCCTGATTGGAATGAACGCGATCGAGGGAATGGGGCCGGCGCACGATCTGGGCCTTGCAATGCAGCTCACCAATTTTTTGCGCGATGTCGGTGAAGACTGGGTGACACGCGGACGTATCTACCTGCCTTTAGACGATATGGAGCAATTCAACTACTCTCAGAAAGAGCTCGCGGCAGGAATTCTCAATGATAACTTCCGACGGCTCATGAAGTTTCAGATCGCCCGCGCCCGGTCGTACTATGAAAGCGCCGATTCCGGCATGCGTTACATTCCCTATGACCGTCGTCTCCCGGTTCGCCTGGCGCGGATTCTCTACTCGCGGATACTCGACAAGATTGAAGAAAACGACTATGATGTTTTCCGTAAACGCGCCGCTACGTCTTTGCCGGAGAAGTTCGTAACCGCCCTGAAAGAGCTGCGTCGTCAGGGAGTTGAACTGCCGGCCCGCATCGCCGGATAACGTGCTTTTCCCGGTATAGTAGGAACACTACCGCAGGTTGTCAGGAGAGCTCCCTTGAACATTGTTCGCACAGCGTGGATGGCTGTTGCCATTTCTGCCGTTGCCTTTACGGCGTCCATCACTTCTTCCTCCGCAGATTCGTCCTTTTCGCACAATGAGGCGGAGTTTGCCTCGAATGGCGGGAATATTCTGTACTTAGCCAGCGCAATTGCGCTGCCTTATCTCAGTCACGAGAAAGACGGCGAGAGCCAGGGAATACGCTCCGTCGATGCTCTTGGTACCAGTCTGATCTTTACGGAGATCCTGAAGGATGCAACTCATGAAAAGCGACCGGACTCAAACGATCATGACAGCTTTCCCAGCGGACACACCGATGCGGCCTTTGCTGTAGCGACCGTCGAAAGCCGCTTCTATCCGAAGCAGGCGCCGTACTGGTTTCTCGGCGCGACAGCGATAGGAGCTTCGCGCCTGCAGCTCGATCGCCATCATCTGCAGGATGTCCTCGTCGGAGCAGCACTCGGTTATGGGACAGCGGAGTGGGAGCTTTCACAGCGCCACGGACAGGTTCTTGGGCCGTTCATTACGCCTGAAGGCTCCGGCCTGACCGTCTCGTTTCATCTCTAAGCAGCGGCTAATTGAGGGCTTGTCGGGTCGGGAGCAAGGGTGACTTTGTTCCTGCCCTCGGCTTTTGAAACATAGAGCGCTTGGTCCGCCGCAAGGAGCAACTCTGCGCAGTTTTTCATGCCCGGAACAAATGTGGAGACTCCGATACTCACTGTGACCTCGCGCCGGTCCCAGGGTGCCCTTTGTACCGCATTCCGGAGTCGCTCGGCGATTCGACCCGCTTCGACAAACGGAGTTTCGGGGAGGACGATACACAGCTCCTCGCCGCCGTAGCGGGCGACGATGTCCGATTCACGTGTCCCATTAGTTAGCACCTTGGCAACCATCCGCAGGACTTCGTCGCCGGCCTGATGTCCAAACGAATCGTTATAGGTTTTGAACTTGTCGATATCCAGCAGCAGCAGCGAAAGCTGCGCCTTGTAGCGTGACGATCTCGCGAACTCCTGCTCCAGATGTGCATCCAGCGCACGCCTGTTGCGCAAGCCTGTGAGCCCGTCGCTCGTCGCAAGCGATTCCAGCCGTAAGTTGGCCTCTTCCAGCGCCTTCTTCTGAAACTCCAGTGCAATATTCGCTTCTTTAGCCGATTGCTCCGCCTTCTTGCGCTCGGAAATATCCATCACTGTCCCGATGAGGCGAACCACATTGCCGGCGGCGTCGATGATCGGCTGACCTAGCATCTGGCAGTGACGTACCGACGAATCGGCCTGGACGATACGGACATCGATCTCGAAGGATATACCGGAGTTGACAGCTCGATCCATGACAGTACGGACAGTTTTGAAATCGTCGGAATGGTGCCGTCTCAAGACGTCGATATAGGATGGGGGACCCTTGGATGGGTCGAATTGATAAAGTTCGTACATCTGGTCCGACCAGATGACTTGCTGTGTCGCCGGATCGAATTCCCAGCTGCCCATCCGGGCGACGCGCTGTGCTTCGGAGAGCCTGCTTTGGCTCTCCTTTAAAGCTTCCTCGGCCCGTTTCCGAACGGTGATATCACGGGCGGTGGTGGAGATTCCGATCGTCACTCCTTTAGCGTCTTTGATCAATGAATAGGTTAGAGAGACCTCGACTCTGGTGCCGTCCTTTTTGATCAGCGACGACTCGACAGTTTCGATTTTCTCACCTTTAAGCAAAGCTTTGATAACTGTTCCAACCGCATCTAACTCGCCCTCCTGGTCGAGGACGGATGCGTGTCGGCCAAGGACGTCCTGTGGATCAAAGCCATAAAGCTGTGTCGCCGCTGCGTTCCAGCTCACCAGGAACCCATCGAGGTTGACCCCGAGTATGGCATCGGCTGAGCATTCGACAATTGACGCGAGGCGCATCGCCTCCTGCTCGGCGCGTCGGCGGTCTGAGATGTCGTGCATGACGATGACTGCGCCGAGCTTGCCGCCGTCCTCGTCCATAATCGAGCGCCCATTAATGACACAGTACCGCGGATGGCCGGAATCGCTGACGACCAGGACCTCCAGATCGGCTATTTGTTCGCCGGCAAGCGCCCGCACCAGCGGATGCTCGGTTCGATCAAACTCACGGGAACCGTCGGAAGTGTAGAGGACAAAGTGGCCCGCCCAGTTGTCCGGCGGCACCTGGCGGCGTTCTATCCCATGAAACTCGCGTGTCGCTGTATTGATCAGTGTCAGGCGGCCGTTGGCATCGCAGGCAAGAATGCCCTCTTCAAGGCTGTCCAGTACCGATGTCGAAAAGCTCCGATCAAGGTGCAGCGAGATACGGCCGATGATATTTTCATGCTCGGTGCGATGAACCTTGAGTATGAGGAAAACGACCGCAAGTGCTCCTGCGACATAGAGCCAGATTCCTTCACGGAACTTCTCTGAATAGTTCTGTCGAATTGCCGCGGCGAGGCCCGCGGTGCTCTGAAAAGCGAGATCCGCAGCTTGCTGCGAGACAGTATTTGTCCGTTCAATTGATATCGCAAAACGATCCCAGGCCGGGTCGGTGCTGTGTACCTCGCCTGGATAGCTGAAACGAAGATGCGTGCGGATTTTGTCGATTTCATGCAGGAGAGGCAACTGCTCGGCACGACTGCCGCTGAGAGCTGCGCTGTACAGCAAATGGCTGTAAGTGTTCAGCGAGGCCACGGAATTCAGATCGTCGATCTCCACTTGTTGGGCTTTCCCCTGCAGCAAGTTGATCGAAAGCATCACCAGGCACAGCAGCGCAATAATACCCACTAACCAGGTAAAGGTCCTGTTTGTGGTTGGGCGCGGCGGTGCTACGACTTCTGCCGGCGGGGGCAGCTCCTGCTCATCCAGCATGTCGTTCGTTTCAAAATATCCCATAGCAGAGCGGTCAATCCATTCGTTTAGGTCAGCGAACGTTAGTTGTCTGTATTATTGTTGGCAAATGACGCCGGCTATTGGAGGCACAACGCCGCGGAACCGCAATAATCGACGAATAAAGTCGCATAAATGTATTGCCCCTTACCCGACCACCCCCTCCGCGAGCCCCCTTTCGCCGTCCAGACCAAGATGAATGTCGAACTGAGGATAACATCGCCAGGTTTCCAAACAAAACACATCGCAAAAGTCATCTTGAGCGCAGCCGAAAGATCCCTCCTCAAATCTGGAATTATCGTACTGTTTCACCAACAGCCGTACCTCATTTCACCGGAAATTACGACAATTGGCATTTATACACTCTTATACAAAGATTCATGTATAACCATGTATAAACGTGTAAAAATCGCACTCAACCTTCCACAACTGTCATCCCGACTAAGCTCGGCCCTCAGGCCGAGCGCACGGAGGGGTCTGGAACCCGTCATCCTGCACGATCGTTGAATTGAGTCGAGCAGACGTCCTGAGGATTACCGCTCCAGTTACGGACTCTTCGTCGGCCGAAGCCGTCGGCAACAATTAAAGGAAACTAAATGAAGCTATCAATCCACTCAGACGATTACAACGTATTCGTGATTGACGAGGAAACAGGAAACCGTGTCCTGGAGCTCTGCCAAGGCCAAATCGACGACAAAGAAAGCTGCGCAATCAACTTCATCGCCGCGATGGAAATGCTGGAAAGCGTCAGCCCGACCTTCAAAAACGAACGAATTCAAAGCGTCATCAACCGGGTCTACCCGCAAACTACACTCGCTGCTGAGGTCGCGGCCTGGCCGAAGGGTTAAGCGGCATCCAAAGTAATCGTTTTTCGCTGCAGTTTTGCAGGCATAGGATAGCGAAGCTTCCAGATAATGCTCATCGGCTTGCTTCCGGTGTGACTGACGTAATCCGCTGGGCCAAGAAAATAGAATGGGTTAGTTAAATTATTAGTGCTTCTGTCTTCACGAACGAACAGCAGCACTGTGCCTCCGCGTTCGACATGATTGACGTACCTTTGGCCGGTTGCGGTATTCTCAGACGTGCTGGGCTGGCTCTGCCAATGAAATAGCCTATCGCTAATTGCATAGTCCGCATACATAGTGGTCGGTGAGAAGCCCGCCTCAGTCTTGTTTAGTGTTATGAGGAACACGTCAGTCCGGATGTCTGGCAGGTGTCTTACACCTTCCCTCATGGTAGGCTGTTTTTCCAGAGTCCAGAAACCTAAGCCAGCAAGGATTTCGTCCCTTGTATATTGCGCGTGAAGTTCGAGCGCACATTCAAAAGGAAGTACAAGTGATTGGGGCAATGTGTCAAGAAAATCCCGCCGGTACTCCAAAAGTTGAATAAATTCGTCGCAAAGGGCGGGATTCGATCGTAGTCGATCGATGTTGGCCGACGTAGTAGGTTCGACACCGTCTAAGCCCCAAAGGCTAAAAGCAGCCATGGTTAGGCGCAGCGTATTGGCACGACCTACCCAGATCGAAGGATCAGACACGTTTCCCAAGCAATTCAATAAGTATTTAATTTGATCTAGGCCGTTTATATGTTGAATCCGACGGAGTCCAGATGTTAGGCGATTTTCGTCGGGACAGTCGAATGCGTCCCTTAAGCCCGCGTCCGCGGCCAAACGCGCGTACGTCGTTTGAAACCTGTAAATTCCTTCGGGGTCGATACTAAGTTCCTCTAGAAATTCCTGAAACGTTGGTAGGCGGCCTATTCGTTCAAACATCTCAACCAACGCAGTGCGTAAGCCGGCTGTGGCACTTGTGAAGCTTCGACTGATATTGGCCAAAATATGCTGCTGCGCAACTCTTTCCAACTGAATCGAGCATCCGGCAGGCATGTGTGGAAAACCTTGAATAATCTGCATACTGAGCGATCTCTCAGGGTCATCAAGTAAAGCGCGGTACCGTAAATCAAAGCGATATTTTTTGTTTGCCTGGCCAATCAAGTCAAGAACCGTCAGGCATTCTTTGTCTCTAGAGTGCCTAAGCCCTCGGCCAAGCTGCTGCAGAAAGATCGTCAGACTCTCCGTTGGACGCAGAAATAAAACGGTATCGATCTCTGGAATATCGATACCTTCATTATAAAGATCTACCGTGAAAACGTAATTCACTTGGCCGTTGACTAGCATTTGACGAACTTGAGAACGAACGTTATAATCCGTGCCGCCCGTCACCGCGATAGATTTTAGGCCACGTTCGTTAAAAGATGCTGCCATAAACTCGGCATGATTAACACTGACACAGAAACCGAGAGCTTTTGCTGAATGGGGATCTAGTAGAATCTCATAAAGCTTGCGACAAATTAGATCTACTCTTGCGTTGGCAGTATGCGCAGTCATCGCGTAGAGCTTTTCAAGATCATCTACACTGTAGCCGCCTCGGACCCATCGAAGGTCGTTTAAGTCGATATTGTCGGTAACGCCAAAGTACTGAAAAGGACATAACAGTTTCCGATTTACTGCATCGGGCAGCCTGATCTGCGCCGTGATGTGGCCACCAAACCATTGCAAAATACCTTTGCCATCCGTTCGTTCAGGAGTTGCCGTAAGTCCCAAAAGGCAATTTGGCTTAAAGTGAGTGAGTAGCTCCTGATAACTTTCCGCCGCTGCATGGTGGAACTCGTCCACAACAACATATTCGTAAAAATCTGGTCGGGTTTCCAGACCGGCGCGAGATAAGGAGTTCAGAGTTTGCACCGACATGAAAATATGTCGGTGTTCGGACGGTCTTCTTCCGTTTACGAAAAGGTCACCAAAGTTGTTATCCCGTAATACGGCCTGAAACGTCCTGAGGCTTTGCTTTAGTATTTCCTCGCGGTGTGCAACAAAAAGAAGCGAAGGTCGACGGCCGCGATGCTGACTACAATAGTTCGCATAATCAAATGCGGCTATCAAGGTTTTTCCTGTTCCAGTTGCCGCCACAATCAGATGCGACTTCCGATCGCCGATAAGCCGTTCCGTGGCTATACGATCTAATATTTCTTGTTGATATGGATAAGGCCTGATATCAAATAACGGAATTGACAGATCGCTGCTGTCACCATCTGAAAACTCCCTGAGAGCAGCTACTAGCTTGTCCTTGCTTTTTTCGGTATATAACTCAAATTCTCTAGCGCCCCAATGCGTCTCGAAAGCACCCATCAGTTTGTCCCAAAGGTGCGGTGATTCATACTGACTGATCTTGACGTTCCATTCGAGCCCGTCAGTTAAGGCCGCATGAGAAATATTTGATGAACCAATGTAAGCGGTGCCAAATCCGGAATTGCGCCAAAATACGTACGCTTTCGCGTGAAGCCTGGTTCTTTCGTGGTCGTACGAGACTTTAATTGCGGTATTAGGCAGCTCTCGCAGCGCCTCTATAGCCTTTGCGTCTGTTGCACCCATGTAACTGGTTGTAAGTACCCGAAGGTCCTTTGACTTCTCCACGCAATGCATTCGAAGTACATCTTGCAGTCTCCTAAACCCCGTCCACTTAATAAACGAACACAACATATCGATCCGGTCTGCCGAGTCGATTTCTTTTTTAAGTTGAGACTCCAGCGTCGGATCGTTATGTGTTCGGGTTAAAATGCAGCCCTGCGACATCGGGGTATCGGCTCTGGTGCTTGAGCCGGAGGACTTCAATTTGACCTCATATAAGCGGTTTGGTTCTTCTACGAGCGGCTGTCCGAGATCTGGCCGGGAGCTTCCAATAATCTCTACAATTCTGTTATAGATGTCTACCTGCTTTTTTAACTTATCTCCGCCTTGCTGCGACTGAAGTGCGCTTGCGATAAGCTTTTCCAAGTGCGCTGAAAGAATTGCATGGCTTTCTGCCGGGTCGACAGGCTCACGTTTTGCGTCCTTGTCAGTAAACTGGTCGATCGATCGTTGTAGAGCATTGTCTATCAGAAGTTCATAAAGACCTGGCTGTAGATCCATTGTTAGTAAACGCCTTCCGCGCCACGCATGGTGAAAATTTGATCAAATTAAAGCACACCATGCGCCAATTGTCTGAGTTAGAAGCTTTGATCGGCTTATTCTGCGAAATAACCGTTTATTGACGGACAGTTAACCTTGTTCTAACAAATCACTGCAATTTCCGCACAAACTCCTTTCTCTAACGTAGCAACTCCTGTGATGGCCGCCTCCACCGAGTCCCACCAGTCGCCGAACACACCCACAACACCTCACTCCAGTCTCTCAAACTCAAAATCAGAACTCATGACTAAATTAACAACATATTTACAATTAAGAACATAAGTTTCATACTATGCAAATGCCTCACTTTCGAAAACCGCATTCAGCGAAAGGATGACTTCAGGATGCACAAATAAGAATGGTAACCAGCCAACAAAATCAATGCTCGTCTCACGAGAAAAATAACCCATAAAACCGGGCGCAATCGGACATCCGACCGACGGCTATAACGATGCCATTCAAAGCATTCGCCCATATTCACTGCCTTCCCCCGCTTGCGGGAGAAGGTGTCGCGAAGCGACGGATGAGGGAACCAGACCGCAATCAACACCACCCCATTCGCGCCAACAATCCCCCATTTCGCCGATGTAACTGGTGCGGCGGATCACCTAAACTGTACGCAGCGATATTCTTTTAATCTTGGTAAGGGAAATCAGGTGATCAGTGGAGCGTGCTAAACCTATTACAATCGACGGCAACGAAGCGGCGGCGACGATTGCTTTTAAGACAAACGAAGTTATTGCAATCTATCAGATAACCCCCTCGACTTCCATGGGAGAGCTTGCCGATTCCTGGGCGGCCGCCGGGAAAACCAATATCTGGGGCGAAGTCCCGCTGATCCGGGAAATGCAGTCGGAGGCAGGAGTTGCCGGCGCGGTCCACGGTGCGCTGCAGACCGGCTCCCTCTCAACTACATTCACAGCCAGCCAGGGGCTGCTGCTGATGATCCCGAATATGTACAAGATCGCCGGCGAGCTTACTTCGGCCGTCTTCCATGTTACCGCCCGCTCCATTGCCACCCACGCCCTCTCGATCTTCGGCGACCATAGCGATGTCATGGCGACTCGCGGCGCTGGATGGGCCATCCTCTTTTCGGCCTCGGTGCAGGAGGCAATGGATCTCGCGCTGATCGCGCAGGCGTCTACACTCGCATCTCGGGTGCCGTTTGTCCACGCGCTCGACGGGTTCCGAACATCCCACGAGATTTCCAAGATCGATCCGCTGAATGACAAACAGATCCGAGCAATGATTGTCGACGAGAACGTTGCCGCCCACCGTGGTCG
Organism: Armatimonadota bacterium; assembly: GCA_003134215.1. Lineage (GTDB taxonomy): Bacteria > Armatimonadota > Armatimonadia > Armatimonadales > Capsulimonadaceae > BOG-944. Next base: position 1,869 of record PLAD01000245.1, on the reverse strand, counting down.
GGCGCTGTCGCCGGAACACCCGGTGATCCGCGGCACCGCGAGCAATCCCGATGTCTTTTTCCAGTCGCGTGAGGCGGCCAACACCTACTACGATGCGGTACCACAGATTGTCCAGCAGACCATGGACAAGTTCGCCGCCGTCTCCGGCCGCCAGTACAAGTTGTTCGATTATACCGGCGCGCCGCATGCCGACCGGGTGGTAGTGACCATGGGGTCATCGTCGGAAACTGTCGACGATACCGTGTCCGCCCTTACTCGGGACGGGCAAAAAGTCGGCCTGCTGACAGTGCGCTTATTCCGTCCCTTTTCAGCCAAACATCTCATCGATGCACTTCCTCCGACAGTAAAGCGCATCGCGGTGCTCGACCGGACCAAGGAACCAGGAAGCGCCGGCGAGCCGCTCTATCAGGATGTGCTGACAGCGGTTGCCGAGTCCATGGCCTCGGACCGGCCGCCGTTCCAAGTCATGCCGCTCATTATCGGCGGGCGATATGGGCTGGCATCGAAGGAGTTCACTCCGGCGATGGCAAAAGCGGTATTCGACAACCTGGCCCTGACATCGCCGAAGCGCCGGTTTACAGTCGGTATCAGCGACGATGTGACATACACTAGCCTGCCGTTCGACCCGACATTTTCGACCGAGACCGCAAACACCGTGCGCGCGGTCTTCTGGGGGCTCGGCAGCGACGGTACCGTTGGGGCGAACAAGAACTCGGTGAAGATCATCGGCGAAGAGACCGACCACTACGCCCAGGGGTACTTCGTCTACGACTCGAAAAAATCAGGTTCCGTGACCACGTCCCATCTGCGCTTCGGCCCCGACCCGATCAATCGACCGTACCTGATCGAATCGGCGCAGTTCGTCGGTATCCACCAATTCGGATTCCTTACACGGTATCCCGTGCTCGATGTCGCCGCGCACAACGCAACCGTGCTCCTCGATTCGCCGTACGATAAGGACAATGTCTGGGAACAGTTGCCGGAGGAAGTTCAAAGGACCATCATTGGCAAGAATCTGAAATTCTTCATCATCGATGCCGCGAAAGTCGCTCGCGAAACTGGGATGGGCAAGCGGATCAATACGATCATGCAGACTGCCTTCTTCGCGCTCAGCGGAGTGCTGCCGCGCGACGAGGCAATCGCAAAAATCAAGGCAGCGATCTTAAAGACATATAAAAAGCGCGGCCAGAGCATTGTCGATCGAAATTACAATGCGGTCGATGCGACACTGGCACAGCTCTTCGAGGTGTCCGTCCCCTTGGGCGCCGCTGAAACGGCCTCTACAAAATCTCCCGGCCGCTTGTCGCCGATTTCGCTTGAGGCGCCGGAGTTCGTGAGAAACGTCACTGCCGAGATTATCGCCGGCCGCGGCGATTTATTGCCGGTCAGCGCGCTGCCGGTTGATGGAACGTGGCCGTCCGAAACGGCAAAGTGGGAGAAGCGCAATATCGCGCAGAGTGTCCCGGTCTGGGAAGAGGACCTGTGTATCGAATGCGGCAAATGCGTGCTCGTCTGTCCTCATGCCGTCATCCGCGCCAAGACTGTGACTGAGGAGGCGCTGGAACAGGCTCCGGAAGGTTTCAAATCCATCGATGCGAAGTGGCGAGAGTTCTCGGGCCAAAAGTACACGGTCCAGGTCTCCACCGAAGACTGTACCGGCTGCAGCCTCTGCGTCGATGTCTGTCCCGCCAAGGACAAGTCGGCGGTTGGGAGGAAGGCGCTGAATATGGCGCAACACAGCGAAGCGACGCCGAGCGAACTTGCCGACTGGAAGTTCTTTACGGAGTTGCCGGAAGCGCCGCGCGACGGCACCCTGAACTTCGTCTCGATCAAGAATGTGCAACTGTTGCAGCCGCTCTTCGAGTTCTC
>PLAD01000002.1 GCA_003134215.1 Armatimonadota bacterium | reverse complement strand
TCCAAATAAACCCGGGAGTAATTTATGACAAGTGCTGAACTGGCAAGGCGAGTGTTTTCCATTGTCGAGCGGAAGATCGCTTCGGAGAAATCTTCCCTGGAATTTGAGATGGCCTATCAAATGCGGGTGGCAAGTGAAAAAATCCGCTTTGCCATCAGGGCAATAGACTCGGCTTGTCCAAATCAAACGAATGAAGCATCGCTCCAGTTGCTCGACGCTTTGACCCGGCTGGAACAGCTCGATCGTCGATTTCAGGATCGTTCGCGGACTGGTCCCATTCCTGACGGCCACGCCGCCCCTTCATCGACCGAAGAGATGCCCAAGATGAGACAACAGGTGGCATCATGATCACGAGAACCGCAGTTCAGTCAAGCACGGCGGAACGTGCGCGTCATAGAGAGGCGACGTCCCGTGAGGCAAGTGCCGTCGAACACTTTTTGGTGCAGCAACTTTTGTCTGCGGCTCTGCCAGAAATTAAGGCTCTGATCAAAGAAGCCATTGCTGAGGAAGTCAACCAACCGCTTATTGTGGACTACGAAGAGGCGGGCCGAATGATCGGNNATGAGGGTGTCCGAAAATTGGTGCGCAACGGCAAGTTAAAGGCTGTAAGCCGAAGCGGGCGGAATCGGGGTATCGCCATCGCCGAACTGAAGGACTATGTGCGCAGGTCTCAGCTCCTAGATTCTTCCTGCGACTCCGCGTTTTCTCAATGATCACACTGAACACCCCGCGCTGCAGTCATCAGCTACCATCTGACAAATGAAACGCAGAGAGGAACAAAGAAACAGAAAAGGAGAAGGATCTCTTTTTCAATTCAACGGATATTGGTTCTATACGTACGGCTATACCGTAGATGGCCAGCAGAGAAAGAAAAAGAAATGCCTGGGCTCAGTGGACATTCTTCGCACTGAGGCAGCAGCTTGGACTGAAGCCAAGCGCATTCGAGCCGAATTTATTACTGCTGTTGCCAGTGGCAATGTCGCGCCACCTGCGGTTGAAAGTGTTACGTGTAGCGAGTTGCTGACGCAATACCTCGCTTACCTCAAAGCTCAGAAGAAACCTTCCGCTTACGTCATTGAGAAATGCATCGATGCAAACATACGGCCGTTCTTCGGTGCCAAGAAGGTCGCACGGCTTCAGACAACGGACTTCGAGAGATATCGCGAAATGCGGACAGCCGGGCCTCACTCTGTTTCAAATGCCACCGTCGATCACGACTTCACGTATTTGAAGGCGGCTCTGTTGCTGGAGTACAAGAAGACTCCTAGCCGCGTGATCAAAGTTCCACATATTCCAAAATCCGGCGAGGATAACGTTCGGCAAGGTTTCCTGGAGTTTGACGGCTATGAAAGGGTTCTCTCCGCGTTGCCGCTGTCGTTGAAAGGTCTTTTTGTAGTCGGCTACCACATTGGAAATCGCAAGGGCGTGCTGCTCGATCTCAAATGGAGCCAGGTGGATTTCAAGCATAAGGTGATCCGATTCATTAGGATGCAGAATCGCAAACCAGTTCCAGTTGCCGCCCCAATTTACGGCGACATGGACGAATGGCTGCGCAAGCAAAAGGCATTCCGTGATGAGCACTTCCCCAACTGTGAGTTTGTCTTCTAAAGGTACCCGGTGGACTGCGAAATTGCGCCTGAATCAAAGAAGGGGCACGGGGGCCAAAGAGGAGTACCTGGAGCCCCGATAAAATCCTTTTACGATTCGTGGAGGTCAGCTGTGAAGCTTGCCGGCGCGCCTGACCTGCTATTCCACGACCTTCGTCGATCTGCGGTCAGAAATATGGTCGAAAAAATCAAAATGTCTGAGAAGAGAGCTATGGTGATCAGTGGGCACAGAACCAGATCATGTTTTGATCGATACCATATTGTTTCTCTGGATGACATTCAAGAAAGCGGCGAAAAGATGGACCGTTGGGTCAAAGAGCAGCGGTCCGATAAGGAAGACTAGTGGCTTTGTCTCCGGCCCAGGTTTGAAGGGTCTTGGGTTCTGGTCATTTAGAAATAGTTATATACTTTTTCTAAATGAAAGTGAATGCTTCTGCGGGACGTACCGTCAAACAACAGCTACTTAGGTCGGCCACTCGCCTTGGCCCTGGCAAGCCCTTTCTTGCGAAGGATTTTCTGGATATAGGAAGTCGCGCAAGTGTGGATATGGCCCTCGGCAGCCTCGCCAAAGAGGGCGCTATCCGGCGTATTAGGCGGGGGCTTTACGATATTCCTAGAGTCAGCGAGACATTAGGTGGCGAATTAAGCCCGGATGTAGATGCAGCCGCCCACGCGCTGGCCCGCCGCTATCGCTGGAAAATAGTTCCAGACGGGCCATGGGCAGCAAATCTACTCGGACTATCCACGCAAGTGCCGGCGAAAATTACTTACTTATCCGATGGGCCGAGCAGGAGCGTGCCAATCGGCCGACGCACCATTCAGTTTAAGCATGCCCGACCGCAGGCATTGGCTGGCCATGGCGGGAAAGCCGCATTGGTCGTTCAGGCGCTTCGACACATTGGGCAGCGGGCCGTTGGTGACCAGAAACTTCTCGCTATGCTCAAGAGCAGGTTGTCCGCTGCCGAAGTCAGGCAGTTTGTCAAAGCCGCCCATCTGGGTGTCGATTGGATCTATGAAGTCGCAAAGCTGATCGCTAAGGACCAGGTTGGATAACGTTGCACGGTTCGATTCTTCCCGCAGGGGCGAGTTATTTGCCGAGACGGCTGATCGGCTGCAATTGTCCGATACAGTCGTCGAAAAAGACTTCTGGGTTTGTTGGACCCTCAAACAGATATTCTCCATAGAGTTTTTGAAAAACACGCTGCTCTTTAAGGGCGGGACTTCGCTTTCAAAGGTCTTCCAAGCGATTAACCGGTTCTCTGAGGATATTGACCTGGCCGTCGATTACGCGACTCTCGGGTTCGTCGGCGCACGTGATCCAANNATTGGGCTCTCACCATCAGTCCTGCTGATCCTCACATCGTTCAGTTTCGCTACCCGCCTTCGGTGGCGAATCGCCTTGCCTATTTTTCTCCGCAGGTCATCCTGGAACTTGGCACACATGCCGAGTTTATTCCGCGGGACACTTTCAGGTTTCGCTCCTTCGCAGCAGAGCAGTTCCCTCAACTCTTCGAAGAGCCTGAAGTCCTAGTGACCGCGCTCGTCGCGAAGCGAACATTTTGGGAGAAGGCGACAATCCTCCATGCCGAATACCATCGCCCTTTAGAACGACCTCTGCCGGGCCGCTATTCTCGACACTATTACGACCTCGCCATGTTGGCACAGAGCGACATCAAACCAGCAGCATTGGCCGATTTCGACCTGCTAGCCACGGTCGTTCGCCACAAGCAAACGTTCTATCCATCCGCTTGGGCCAGATACGACTTGGCAACACCGGGAAGTCTACGCCTCGTTCCAAGGGCTGAGCGATTACCGGCGCTTCGACTGGATTATCGCGATATGGCCGCGATGATCTTCGGCGGGGTGCCTGAGTTCGATTGGCTCATTCATCAACTCGCGTTGCTGGAATCTGAAATCAACCGGAATATCGCCCATGGTTAGGGTTTCCGAAAAGGAGCGTAGAGGCATCAGTCGTTCCCACATCACTCCACCCGGTCGGCTGCGGGCGGGCTCGGATAGGGTCCAAAATAAGGTCCAAAAACGAAAAGGCCACCGACTTAACGATGGCCTTTTGATGTATATGTCCCTTAGAATCAATGTGGTGCGGAGAGGGGGGCTTGAACCCCCACGATGTTACT
>PLAD01000356.1 GCA_003134215.1 Armatimonadota bacterium | reverse complement strand
GAGCTGATTACCGCAGCCGCGATGGCTTCAACGTCGTCAACCAACCCGTTTCTAAGTGTCGTCGCACGGATCTACAAAGCATACGAACACGCCCTGGGGCTGGCCAATGCGCTGGATTTTGACGACTTGATCATGAAGTCGGTGCAGCTCCTTGAAGAGTCGACTACTGCCCGTGAGCACTATCAGAACCGCTTCGTGTATATCCATTGCGACGAGTTTCAGGACACGAACGAAAGCCAGTATCGTTTATTGTCACTGCTTTCCGCAAAGCACAAAAACCTGTGCGTGGTTGGTGACGACGATCAAAGCATCTACGCTTTCCGGGGCGCGAATGTGCAGATTATTCTGAACTTCGAACGGGATTTTCCGGATGCAAAGATTATAAAGCTGGAGCAAAACTATCGCTCGACTCGAACGATACTCGACGCTGCCTATCATGTGGTAAGGAACAACAAGGGCCGGGCCGAAAAGCGGCTCTGGACTGACAATGTCGAAGGCGAGCACATCATCCTGATTGAGACCGCCAACGAGATCGAGGAAGCTGTTGCCACGGCTGGAGCGATTTCCGAGCAAGTGAACGGCGGAAAGCGAGCCTACAGCGACTTTGCGATATTATATCGCACGAACGCACAGAGCCGGGCGCTGGAAGAGCAGTTCATTAACTACCGGATACCATACAAGATCATCGGCGGGCTTCGTTTTTATGAACGAAAAGAAATCAAGGACCTGCTCAGTTACCTGCGTGTGTGTGTGAACCCCTATGACGGAGTCAGTATGCGACGGGTTATCAATGTCCCGGCGCGCAGTATCGGCATATCCACGATTGAGCGGATCAATGTGTTCGCGCAGCGTTGCGAGATTTCGTTCTGGGACGCACTGCGGCGAGTCAATGAGTGCGATGTGGCGCCGCGGGCGAAGAAATCGGTGACGGGCTTTGTGGCGATGATCGAGTATTTGATTAGAAAAGTCGAAGAAAAATCGGTATCGGAGCTGCTTGAGGAGATTATAGAGACGACGGAGTATCTGTCCGAGCTTAAGAAGGAAAGCCCTTACGAGATCGACGCCCGTAAGGAGAATATTGGAGAGCTCCTGTCGGTGGCGAAGGAATTCGAATTGAGCGCGGAAACGGACGAGGAACGAACTCTGGGCCATTTTCTGGAAAATGTCTCTTTGGTGGCCGATGTCGATCAACTCGACTCCGACGCGCCTTCGGTGACTTTGATGACACTGCATTCCGCGAAGGGTCTTGAGTTTCCGGTCGTCTTCCTTGTCGGTCTGGAGGAAGGTATCTTTCCAAATGGCAGGTCCTTCGACAGTCAGCAGGAATTGGAAGAAGAGCGACGACTGTGTTATGTCGGGATTACCCGCGCAAAGGATGAGCTTTACATGACTTACGCCGGATCGCGAATGTTGTTCGGAAATGTACAGCGCAACCCGGTGTCGCGATTTGTCGGCGAGATTCCGCAGTCGCTCTATATCGCAAAGTCAAGCCGTCCTAAGCAGCTCGAGCGGTACACGCCGACAATCACGGAGAGCCAGCGCCCGCCGCAGTCGGTTATGGCCCCGAGCTGGTCGGACCTTTCAAGATCGGCGTCAAAGGCAACGGCGGCGACAATTGATTTGGGTTATAAACTCGGGGACAAGGTGCTGCACAAGGTCTTCGGTGTTGGAACGGTGGTCGGCATGACTCCGGACGCAGACGATGTCCAGGTAACGGTCGCCTACCCTGCCCCAATCGGTATCAAGAAACTAATGGCCAGCTTCGCGAAGCTGGAAAAGATTAATGCGTGAAGGGACAAAGTTTGAACACTCTTGGTCTAGACGACGAAGGGCAACACCCAGATTTATTTGTTAGGACATCCTATTTGGTTTTGGTGATTTTGGTCAGGCCGCGGGGATGGTCGGGGTCCAGGTCTTTTGCGAAGGCTAGCCAGTGAACGAAGAGCTGTCCGGCGATTGTGTAGACTAGCGGTGAGAGCCATTCCGGGATTGATCCTGGTATGCGGATGGCCGTCTCGCTTCCGGCTAGAAAATCCAGATTGTGGGCGAAGGCGATGACATCCGGATGGCGGTTTTTCAGTGCTGCCGCGAGTTCCATCATCGGTTTGTAAGCTTTGCCGTCGGGAGCAATTAAAAGGACCGGAAAGCCGGCATCGATCTGGGCGACCGGCCCATGTAGAAAGTCGGCCGCCGAAAAAGATTTGGCGCCGACATAACATGTTTCGGTGAGCTTGAGCGCTATTTCTAAAGCCGTACAGTGGTTATAACCGCGACCGATGACCACGCAGTTGGTCATGTGCTCATATCGGTCAACCAGACGGCGGATCGCATCTTCCAGCCCGAGTGTCTCCTGCATGATGTCCGCAGTTCGTCTCAGATGTTCAAGCCGTTCCGGCCGGTTTGAATCGAGGGAGGTCGATAGCAGTGCGATCATTGCCATTGCGGCAGTGTAAGTCTTTGTGGCAGCGATGCTTTTCTCCGGGCCCGCCGGAGTCACCAGAGGATACTCACTCGCTTTCGCGAGTGGGGACGAGGCATCGTTTGTGATACACATCGTCAGCGCGCCGGTGGTTCGGGCGCGTTCGATAACTGAGATAACATCCGGGCCGGTCCCCGACTGCGAAATGCCCATTACTAACGCGTTCTTGTCGAGGTGCGGGACAGCATCGTAGAGGGTGAACACAGACGGAGCGGCAAGCGCGATGGGTATGCCGTGCTCGATTTCGAGGACATATTTAGCGTAGTGTGCGGCGTTGTCACTGGTACCGCGCGCCGCAATGTAGGCAAAACGGATATCGCGGCTGAGTATGGCATCTCGAACAGCTTCGACACGATGAAACTCCGTTTCAATCGTGCGCCTGACTATTTCCGGCTGCTGCCGAATTTCATCCAACATTATCGACATAGCTGTCTCGATCCTTTTCGTACGTGCATCCAAAAACTATTCTACAGTGACGCTTTTTGCCAGGTTTCTCGGCTGGTCGATATCTCTCCCCAGTGCGGAAGCAATGTAGTAAGCGAGAAGCTGCAGCGGAACGACGGACAACAGCGGCATTAAAACGTCATGGTCGGTTGCCGGCGTATTAATGACCGCATCGACTGTACGATCGTCTAGCCCGGCATCGTTCTCTTTGACGACCGCTACGGCGATACCTTCACGTGCTTTGACTTCCTTGACGTTTGAGAGCATTTTATCGTAAAGCGCGCTCTGGGTTGCAAGACAGATGACGGTCACTCCTGCTTCGACAAGAGCAAGCGGCCCGTGTTTCAACTCACCGGCGGGATAGGCTTCGGCATGGATATAGGAGATTTCCTTCATCTTAAGCGCACCTTCCATGGAGACGGCATAGTCGACGCCGCGGCCAAGGAAGAAGAAGCAGGAAGAAGTGGTGGCCAGTTTGTAACTGAGTTCCTGCAGCGCGGACGTATCCTTTAAGTAAGCCGCCATTTTGCGCGGGATTTCGGTGAGGTCGGCAATGTAGGCCGCGACGATGTCGGCGGACATTCGGTTCTCTTCTTGGGCAATATAGAGCCCAAAGAGATAGAGAACGATCAACATTGTCATGTAGGCCTTTGTTGAAGCGACACAGATCTCCGGCCCTGCATAGGTATAGAGGACCTCATCTGCTTCACGCGCGATGCTGGAACCGACGACATTGACGATCGCAAGCGTTGTTGCGCCTTTGAGCTTGGCTTCGCGCAAAGCTGCCAACGTATCCGCCGTCTCCCCCGACTGTGAAATGATAATGACAAGGGTTTTTGAGTCGACCAATGGGTCGGAGTATCGAAATTCACTGGCCACCTGCACATCGACAGGTCGGCGAAGCAGGTGCTCGTAGAAGCTTTTTCCCACCATGCCGGCGTGATAGGCGGTGCCACAGGCGACTACGGTGATGCGGTTAAAGGAGAGAAGCTTCGACGTTTGGAAACGCAGTTCAGGGAGGGTCACCTTGAAATCGTCGGTAATTCGTCCACGCAGAGTGTCGGTAATGGTCTGCGGCTGTTCATGAATCTCTTTGAGCATGAAGTGCGGGTAACCGCCTTTTTCCGCCGTGCTGATATCCCAGGTGACCGGATAGACTTCCCGTTCGATCTTTTGACCTGACAGCGTGCTTAGCTGGACACAGCCGGCCGTGATCTTGGCAAAGTCGCCGTCTTCCAGCACGAGGACGCGGCGGGTGTAACGCATGACCGCGGGAATATCGGAGGCGACGAAGTTTTCTTTTTCGCCAAGCCCGATGATGAGCGGCGAGGCGGTCTTAGCGCAGTAGATAACATCAGGCTCGAGATCGCTGACGACGCAAATTGAGTAAGCGCCGGTGACATCGGCGAGAGCAGCGCGGATCGATGTTTCAAGATCGCCGATGACGGACTGCCGTTCTTCGATCAGGTGAACAAGCACCTCGGTGTCGGTATCGCTGTCGAAGACATGGCCTTTTGCGATAAGCTCTTCTTTAATATCCAGATAGTTTTCAATGATTCCGTTGTGGATGAGTGCAATATGACCGCCGCAGTCGGAGTGCGGATGGGCATTCTGGTCGCTAGGTTGTCAATGAGTGGCCCAGCGGGTATGTGCGATGACGGTCCCAGACTCTAGCGCGAGGTCACCGAGGACCGCCTCCAGATTCGCCAATTTTCCCTGCTTTTTCAGAACTTTGAGGGTTCCAGATAACGATGACACGACTGCGACTCCGGCGGAGTCGTATCCACGGTATTCCAACCTTCGGAGATTGTCGAGAACGAGTTTAACGCTTCCGGCCCGGCTTCCAATATAGCCAGCGATTCCACACATACAGTTAGGGGTTACCTTTCATCACTTTTCATCGCAGACGCGGTCTACTACAAAGAGCGGCTTGATTTTGCGAGATAAGTATTTACTACATTTACAAGATGATCAGGGGCGAACGGCTTAGTGATGTACTCATCGACGCCGATATCGAGGCCGCGCTGGATATCTTCATCCTGGGCTTTGGCCGACAACAGCACGATCGGCGTCGACTTAAGTTCTTCGTCCTGCCGAAGAGTGCGCGCCACTTCGTACCCGTCGATATATGGAATCATGATGTCCAGAAGAATAAGGTCGGGCCGTTCGGAGCGCGCTTTTTCCAGCGCCTCTTTACCGTTTACCGCCGTGATCATCGTGTGTCCTTGTTTGGCAAGGATAAATTCCATGAGCCGGACTAGATGAGGTTCGTCGTCAACGACGAGAATTCTGTATGGCATAACAATTTACCGTCCGCACCGTATTTTACCGTAACGGCAACCATAGATGTGTTCGGTTGACGACAGATAACTATAAAGTTATCGCAGAATGGTTTACTGCGGACCAGTCGATTAGGTCGGATGAATCCATTGAGCGATTTGTCGGAGGAGCAGGAACAGAGAAAGGCTAGCCGCAATGACTGTTGTCATGATCGCTACGGCATTCATAGATGCGGTGTTTTTGTAACTTCCCATTATGCGGCGCCGATNNATGATCATCTGAATCAGGTTCGAAGTAGAAGGCAGGATCATGATCAGCAACCCGCTGGCAACGATGAGGGCTGCATAGGTGCCGTAAAAGAGGGGAAGCTCGCGGACTCGTCGCCCAAAGCCGGACTCCCAGCCAAGCGATTCTGTCACAGCGTAAGCGGTCGAGAGCGGAACCACAACTGCGGCCATCAAGGATGCGTTCAACAGGCCGAAGGCGAACAACAGCTTTGCGTAGTTGCCGGCAATCGGGGCCAGCGCAGCAGCGGCCTGCGCTGCATCGTCTATTTGATAAATATGGTGTTTGAACAGGGTGCCGGCGCAGGCGATGATGATGAA
>PLAD01000334.1 GCA_003134215.1 Armatimonadota bacterium | reverse complement strand
GTTGGCGAGGAAACGATTCTTGGGGACGTCCATCAAAAGCGCTTCAATCGCATCAACAGGCCGGTCCAAGCGCGACGCCGTCATGGACAGAACGGGGAAGTCCCAACCCCAAGTTGTCGGCCAGTTCCAGTTGCCCATGACATCGTCGAATGTATCGTTCATAATCGTCTCATCGATGATGGGCGTTTTCGGCAGAAAACCGAGCCCCATCAACATAGATGGATGGTCATCGCGCCTCAAGAACGGCTCAGTCTCGATTGCAGCGTAGACGCCATTGTGGACATGCGGTCGGCTCAGGCCGTTCAAAACCTCGTCCCAGTCTTCGCGACGGCTCAGGCCCTGGCGTGTCAGCCATTGTTGCGCGACATCGATACCCCACCACCAGTAGGCAAGCTCGAACGTCGGATTAATCGTCCCTGCGGGTTTGTAGCACTCCTGCGCGGGAATAGATGGCGGCCCTAGCACAAACCGCCCCTCGCTTTTGATAGCAAAGGATGCCATGAACTCGGCGGTCTCCAAGACGATCAAGCTGTATTTCTCGAGCGTTTCCCGGGTCGGGCGCAATTTGTAAATCAGCTCCGCATAGTGTATTGGGTGTGGCTGCTGCCAGAGCAGAAACGGGCCTATCGGGCTCGGAGTTTCGCGCCCACTCGGGCCGGTCATCTTTGGCCATCGGGCCCCAGTACAGCCATAAATGCGGGCCGTTTCCTGCGCCTTGGGAAGAATCCTGTCGTAGTACGGCAGGCTGCGTTCGATCAACTCCGGACGCCCCCACATTGCAAAGTGGGCGGCGTGCCACCAGTGCATTTCCAGATGGAACTTGCCGTGCCACGAGTTCATCGTCAGACCGGTTTCTTGCGGAGGAAGAGACCCACAGCATTGCGTCCGTGTCAGGTACTGGCTCAGGATGATACGGCGTTCGAGTTCGCTCGCTCGCGGGTGGGTCGAGCCTTCGAAATCTACGAATGCTCCGCTCAGCCAGTAGTCACTCCATGACTGCTCCGATGCAGAAAGGGTTGATTCAAAGTCGCCGACGGCCTCGGCTGGCTGTTGACCGAAGCGTGCAAGAAACTCCACGGTCGGATTTGTGGGCAGTTCGATCTGGTACTCGTGCGGTCGATCGGATACGCAGACAGTGTGACCGGCCGACTGTATCGAGACGTAATACCTGTCCTCATGTATCGCCCTGGCATAATTCGTATGGTCACCTAGATGTTCGATATTTGTCGTCGACAGCTCAGCATCGTCAGTAAAGGCGACGTTGATAGCGAGACGGCCTTGAACGACCAGCGGCGACTCGATGCGAACGGCGATCATGTCGACGTCTGGATGGCAGACCGTGACTACTCGCACAGGATAATCGTCAATTGTGACCTCGCTAGAGATGGCTCCAGTCGTCAAGTCGAGAGATTGTCGAATATTGGAAATACAGCCTGGATCAAGCTGGCGATAAGGCGACGAATTGTCGCGTCGATAGACGAATCCAATTGTGCCAAGCTGCATCCTGTGCGGATTTTCGCGAAGCCATTTGGTCCCAGGCGGCATTGTTTCCGGATCGAGAACGACTTTTGCGTAAGGGAACTGTCCTCGGCTGTTTTCGAAATAGACAAAGGTGTCCGAAAGCTGATAGTTGTTCGGATTCGGTTCGGTGTGCCATCCCCATTGCGATTGGGTTCCGAGATGGATGCCGTCTCGATAGATGGCCGGCAGGGACTGCAACCCTGTGACGTCAACAGTGAACGCGAACTCGCCGTTTCCGACAGTGAGAGGCGATAGTGGATCTAATTCTGAGATGACGACATCGTGGCGTTTGATTACTTTAATTCGGTTGATGGACATTATTTATGCTTAATTCCCAGGCAGTTGCTCCTGGTAGATTTTTCTCCAATAATAGCACTTGATCCGTCATTCTCGTTCTTCTCATTTCCCCCCACCAATCACGTTTGCAGCATCTACAATCAAAAACGGTCACAAGCAAGCGGTAGCGTATAATCTAGCTTTGGTACGCACAGCATATGAACAAACCGCTTCTCCATATTTTTGTCTGTACCAACATGCGGGACGAACAGTCGGGTTTGCCGTCGTGCGGAGCAGGCGGCAGTGAAACTCTGCTGGAAGCTTTCAGGACCGTGATCGCGAGGTACGGACTGTCGTCGACCGTAAAAGTGACTGCATCGGGCTGCCTGACCCCTTGCCAGTATGGCCCAAACGTCGTCATCTATCCGGAAGCGGTCTGGTATAGCAACGTACAGCCGTCGGATGCCGCCGAAATTGTCGATGTCCACATTCAACGCGCTCCACCGATTCAGCGTCTGCTTTTGCCGAAGTCGGACCGCCTGCTCTAACCGCACATGCCTCTACCTGCAGCCCATAACCAGGTATATTAGTCGTGAAGCGCAACTCCGCGCCGTACGAAGTAACCTGGAGTTTATGGCTGAAGCAATGCCCGCTATACATACTGAAGAGCTCAGAAAGGTCTATCGCAACGGTTTCGTCGCTGTAGACGGTCTTACTTTGTCGGTTGCGCCTGGACAGATATTCGGCTTTCTTGGTCCGAATGGCGCCGGGAAGACAACGACGATCAACATGCTTTTGGCCAACGTGCGGCCGACCAGCGGATCTGCGACACTGCTCGGACATCCCATCGGCAACCAGAACGCCAGGCGACGGCTTGGCTTCCTCCCCGAAAAGTTTCAGTTCCACGATTTCCTGACCGCTACAGAATTCCTGGACCTCCACGGCGTCCTGTATGGGATGTCATCCCGTGAACGGAAGAAGCGTATTCCTGAAGTGCTCGATCTCGTCGGCCTCTCAGGCAGGAGTAAGTCTAAAATCAGCGAATTCAGCAAAGGCATGCAGCAGCGCGTCGGCATTGCTCAGGCATTATTGAATAACCCAGACCTGGTAATTCTCGATGAGCCGACATCGGCGCTCGATCCGCTTGGACGCCGTGATGTGCGCGACATTGTGCGTCATCTTAAGGAGCAGGGAAAGACCGTTCTCTTGAACTCTCACCTTCTCGGCGAAATAGAATTAACATGCGATGAAATCGCAATTATGAAACGGGGGAAGATAGTCCGCCAGGGGCGAATCCCCGATCTTCTGGCTGCGCCGTCACAGGTGACGATGATCATTCGGTCTATTACTGATAAACTTCTCGTGGACCTACGGGCTCAAACCCATGCGCTGACCGTCGCCGCGGACAATGAGACGGTCGAGGCGGCTATCGCAACCCAAGAAGAGATCCCAGCGCTCGTGGAGACGATCGTAAAAAACGGCGGGCGCTTGATGTCATTGGTGCCACGACAGGAATCGCTGGAAGACCTCTTTATCCGAATCGTTGAAGAAAAGTAGGGTCAGCGGCGTACTTCATAACCAGGGGCCGGTTTGAGCACCTTGTTGTCGATCAACCTTATCTTCCCGAAGGTGGCGGCGACCAGTGCGATGCCGCCGCTGTCGATTGTGTCGACATCCCGAAGTTCGTCTGGATCGACGATCGTTGCATAATCCAGCTTGGCCTCGGCCTCCACTTCGATAGTCTGCGCCATCCACGCCCTCAGCGCGTAGGCATCGTGGACACCAGTGTCGGCGATCTCCTGTGCGTAGTCCAGGGCTTTCTTCAGGATCGCCGCTGCTGATCGCTGCCGTTCCGAGAGCCGAACATTACGTGACGACATCGCTAAACCGTCTGCTTCGCGGACGATCGGGCAGCCGACTATCTTGACTGGTATGTTCAAGTCTTCGACCACCCGGCGGACCACCTGCAGCTGCTGATAGTCCTTTTCCCCGAAGAACGCTTTGTCTGCTCCGACCATGTTGATTAGCTTGGTCACCACTGTTGCGACACCCTGGAAGTGGCCCGGACGAGACTTTCCTTCCAGGATATCACTGAGGTGTCGGGCGACTACGACAGTATCGAACCCTTTGACGTAGACATCGCCGACACCGGGTTCAAAGACCAGGGAAACGCCCGCTTTTTCAGCGAGCGCACGGTCACGGATAGGGTCACGCGGATACTTTTCGAAGTCTTCTATATCAGTGAACTGTGTCGGATTCACAAAAAGCGACATCACGACAAAGTCACACTCGGTTCGAGCACGCTCGATCAGCGAAAGATGACCCTGATGGAGCGCCCCCATCGTCGGCACCAGTCCAACAGTTTTGCCGCTTCGCTTCGCACCGTTGACCGCTATTCTCAGGTCGGTAACATGCTCGACTGTGTTCATCGCCATTTACTAACCCGCAGATCTATTTTAGGTAGCCGCTGCCCAGAACAGCGCCTTTTTCATCGATATCGTAAACTAGCGGAGTGCCGGTGGGAATATTTAGCTCTAGTACCTGTTCCTTCGTCAGCTTATCCAGGTACATGACGATCGAGCGCAGAGAGTTACCGTGGGCGACAATGAGGATATTTTTGCCGGCTTCAAGTTCAGGCAAAATTTTCGACTCGAAGTACGGAATGGTTCGAGCGGCGGTGTCTTTCAAGCTTTCACCGTTGGGCGGGGGAATATCGTAGGACCTGCGCCAGATATGTACCTGCTCATCGCCATACTGCAACGCCGTCTCTGCCTTATTGAGCCCCTGCAAATCGCCGTAATGTCGCTCGTTCAACGCCTGATCACGCTCAGTCGGAAGTTCTGTACGGCTGCTGACACCCAGCGCGATATTTGCAGTATTGATCGCCCGCTTCAGTACTGACGTGTAAACTTTGTCGATCGGGATGCCTGCAATCAGCTCTCCTGCATGTTTCGCCTCACCTTCACCCTTCGGCGAAAGCTCCACATCGACCCAACCGGTAAACCTGTTCTCCAGGTTCCACTGCGATTCCCCATGGCGCAGCAAGATAAGCTTCGGCATCGTATCTCCTCACAGAAAGTAGTTAAGCAAGTATACCAGCCCACAGCCAGAGGTTCTTCGTCGCAACTCATCTGGCACGCTGTATGCATTAACGCCAATTGAAAAAATCTTCGGAAATGAAATCGTGAACTCTAAAGTAATTTCAAATATCGCCGTGCTTGTCGGGTGCCTTGCAGCCGTGTTTAGCGGAACTGCGGCGCAGGCTCAGAACACTGCATCGCTTGCGGTGACCGCAAACATCGATTCCTCGGCGACACTGACTCTCAGCGATACTTCAGGAATCGCATCCACTCTGACGTTCGGCGGCGCAGGTAACGAGACGGTTGCCGCAAGCGAGGGAGCGATTACTGTCAGCGCTCGGCTGAGCACCACGCAAGGCAATACCGGCACGGTGATCCAGATCCGCTGTTCCGACCTTAACGGGCAGACAGCCGGAAATGTCATTCCAGCATCCGATCTGTCGTACGTTCACACCACAGACACCGGAGGAGGCACGTGGTTTAGCGGCGTTCTTCATAACGACTGGTCTACCCTCGCTGATTTAAGCTCTGGATCAGGCCTCTACTCGGGCGATCAAATATACGCGCTCACCGTTCCCCCCGGGGCGAACGACGACACCTATACGGGCACGATCAGCTATCAAGTCGTAGGGTTTTAACGGCCCGGCCGGTGCTCGGCACGATCAGTGGTGCTGCTGAAACTGCCAGAAGATCCCTGCTGTCATCGACGATGCCACGACTACGGCGATAATCCAGATTTCTCGTCGATCCCGGAGCTTGGGAGCCCGCAGAAACGCAGCGACCTGGAGCGATGGAACGCAGAGGCAGAGCAGAATTGTTTCGACGATCGGCTGCCATTCCTGCATCATCACATCAGGGCTATGCTGCCCGATTGAGATCACCTGATAGATCCCGAAAGGCGTGAGCAGAATTCCAGCCGCCGCGGCGATTCTTTCGTAAACGCCTGTGTCCACGCTGAAATTGATTGCCAAAAACGCGGCAAAGAGGAGCCCGCTGCCGATTAATGCGGCCGGAGACAGTGACAGGTCACTGCCGTTATGCTGAAGTATCGCAGTTGTAAGTTCCCCGACTCCGAGTGGAAGCAGGCAAAAGAACAATACCGGCAGGTACCAGTAGATTACATCCGAAAACTCCGGACGGGTCGGCTTAACTGAAATTGACACCGAAAACTCGACAAGTCCTGCGCTGGTCTCCAGAATGACCGTGTCATTATACGACGCTGCCTCATCGGCCAGGGAGGAACTGTCGGCCATTACAGTG
>PLAD01000409.1 GCA_003134215.1 Armatimonadota bacterium | reverse complement strand
GGAAAGATCCCATCTCTTCGATTCAGCCACCCAGTCAGCAGTCTACTAAACCGGCATTATTGGGTCGTAGCTTTGCCCATTTGGACAACTTCAAAATCAGAGCCCTTGACCCGCCGCAGTTCGCCGAGGTCGTCGTCGCTCCAGCGCGAATCAGGAGCCCCACTGATAAACCAGTCGCTTCCGTTGTCGGCGAGGATCATTCCGTAGCGTTTTAAGGCGATCAAGATCACCTGGTCCTCCTCCGGGAACGATGATATATTGAAAGACGCTTTCAACCTGACCCGCAATCCCATAGGAGGCAGTTCAGTGTCGGTCAGACGGCTGGCGTAGTGTCTGGCGGGAAAGATATACGCCCGCCGGGTGCGCTGCATCGTAAACCTCAGCGCATGATCGATCTGCCCTTTTCCAACAGCCTCATCCCAGCGCACCAGGCCGGGAAAGATCGGCAGTCCTGCCGCATCAGCCGATGTCCATCCAGGCGGGCGAAGCGCATTCGAGCTCAAATCGAACACTGCGCCCGAGCCAGCATGCCAGCCGCCATGACCGTCCGGATGCGCATCCCACAGTTCATACAGCAGCCAATGGTCCCGATCGACAACAATAACATGCCGGTCTCCCGTCGATACCACCCCTCCTTCAATCGGTGTATCGGAAGGTATAGGGTAAGGCCCTGGATCACTTTCGTCAGCATAATCGAAGGTCACCGCGACCTTAGGCTGACTGCCGGAGACGACGCAAAATGGGATGCCGTTCGGAACACCGTTCCACGCGGTTCCAAAGTCAGGATGCAGCCCACGGCTGGAATCCATGTTCGCGATCAAGCTGTCCGAACTGGGATCGACAGGAAGCAAATCCACGCGCTGGTTCCAGACATTATCAGCAGGAAATACGCTACGAGCCGGCAACCCCGCCCCATCCCCCATCGCCGCAGTCAACGAAAACCCCAACAACCAAATCAACGCGAAGCCCAGGCAACGCACAAAATATCTAATATGCACCATCAGCATCACCTAATCTTCAATCCCCATACTCGCTGGTCCGCTGTGGTATGTTTTCACTCCTAAAACAAAGGACGCGAGTCGCGGAGCGAAATGCCAAAAATTGCATCACAAATCGCCCGCGCCGACTCTTGCTTCCGATCTTAATCGTTCGGTGTCACGCATCGGCGGGCTGCCGAAGCGACGCTTGTACTCTCGATTGAAATGGGATGCGTCCTCGTAACCCACCCGGTAAGCCACCGTCGCTGCATCCATGTCCTCACCTAGCAGCAAACGGCGCGCTTCCTGGAGACGGACATTCTTTTGAAACTGGAGCGGACTCATTGCGGTGACCGCCTTGAAGTGTTCGTGAAAACCCGATGCGCTCATTCCGATGTCACGCGCCAGACTCTCTATTCGAAGCGGCTTGTCGAAGTCGAGTCGCAGCCGTTCAATGGCGCGAGAAATGCGGTCGGTATGGCCGCCAAGCACGGCAATATGACGTAACCTCGCTCCCTGTGTCCCGGCAAGCAGCCGGAAGACGATTTCGCGGGTGGCAAGCGGGAACAGTACACGCGCTTCCGACGGTGGGCATTCGACCAATCTGACCAGCCGGACAACAGCGTCCAACAAATTGACATCGAGAGGACTGACATCGATTGCCCTGGCGCTTCCGGCCCCGGCGCCCGGAGAAGGAATGCCTGCCTCCAGCATCACCGATGCGACGAGAGTCGAATCGAGATTCAAGCGCAGGCTAAGGTACGGCTTCTCAGCGGATGCCTCGACAAGCCGGCTGACCGCGGGAAGTTCCACTGTCGCCAGCAGATACTTGTAGGGATCGTAGCGATAAGCTTCATCTCCCAAAAGGATCACCTTGGCGCCCTGTGCAATGACGCACAATGACGGATGGGCGACGCTGTGATGTGGTTTGGTGATCGATGATGCCCGATTAAGAAATAATCCTTTAATCGGTTCGACAGAACCGTCAAGAGGGACGGCACGAGCAATCCGTTCAACAAGTTCAGCCCGATTGAGGTTTTCTCTCAACTGCACTTCCGAGACACCCTCATTTAATTTGTCATCCATAACTCCCATGATATCATTCCATACGCCGTATTGCGCGTCAAATTTCTCACTTTGTAGGATTATACAATCATGCCGGAGGATTATTACATTTGTAAGCTGGGCAAAAATGTGTACAATCAGTGTGGATCAAGGAAAAGTGGCTTTGATACCACTAGACAAACTTGGAGTTTTATACAATGGAAATCAATCGAATCGGCTCTCAGCCGTCAGGCAAAGGCCCGGCAGACTACTTTACCGGCGTCGTGCGAATTGACCCGCTGTTCCAGGCCTCGGAGCCGGTAAACGTTTCCACCGCAAGCGTTACATTCGAGCCCGAAGCCCGAACAGCGTGGCACACACATCCGCTGGGGCAAACACTTATTGTCACCGCCGGCAGCGGTCTCGTCCAGCGTTTGGACGGCCCGATCGAACAGATTCATCCGGGCGATGTCATTTATTTCCCGCCAGGTGAAAAACATTGGCACGGCGCAGCCCCGACAACGTCGATGACCCACATATCCGTGGTAGTTACTCTCGACGGTAAAAGTGCAGATTGGCTGGAAAAAGTTACAGACGTGCAGTATTCGGGACTATTGACGATCGACTGAATTGAGAGCGCAAACGTTCAGCCTACGTAGAGAGGCAAAATCAGTACCGCAGCATTTCGGTCGTCATCAAAACTATGCTGGAGGCGACTCTTCACGGTCTTGTTCTAGAACGGCTGTCGTGCCGTGGGGACCGGTTTGTAGAAAGAGGCGATCGATCGTCTCCAATGTCATTACCAGGCCATATCCCAAGGATGTCGTCGAACTCCATCCACGTGCGAGAGTCGCTTTCGGGAGGTTCTCACTGTTGATCCCACATCCCCAATCGCGGATACGCACCTGAAGCTTTCCGCTGCCGTCCGTCGAAACCACAGCTTGACCAATTCCACCGCCGTGAACCACAGCGTTCATGCCAGTCTCAGACGCACCTATCACCAGCCCTTGCCATCGCTCTTCATTGAATCCCAGTTTGAGACCTATTTGTTTGATCTGGTGTCTCAGCTCTGAAAGGCCCTCAGTTTGAGTGAGAGGTATCGCGTCGCCGCAGTTCTCAAGAATGGCCGGTAGTCCGCTGTCGACCTCAACCAGTCTTAACTTTCCGCCAGTGACACTAAGCAGCACGTCGCGCAGCAGGCCTTTGTGCCGTTCGTTCGCCTCACGCAGCGACGCTTCAGACTCTTTTTGCTCGGTGATATCACGCGTCACACCGATCATACGCTCGGGCCTTCCGTGAGCAAACAGGGCTATTCCATGGCTTCGCAGCCAGTGAATACTCCCGTCCGGCCATTTCACTCGCACTTCGAGAACAGCGGTATTGCCGGTATTGACACGCTCGTTAAGCTTATCCTGCACCGACGCGAGGTCCTCTGGAAGGACGGCGTTCAAACTGTCCGCCCGCGTAAAAACGGCATCCGGAGCATAACCAAACAGTGTCTTAAAGGTCGCGGAGACGCTGCGAAACTCGTTTTCTGACAAATCCAGGTCATAGGACCCCACGTTGCCGCTTTCCAAGGCAAGACTAAGCCGTTGCTCACTTTCCTGCAGCCGCTCCAGACTCTCCTGAGCCTTCTGTTCAGCAGCCTTCCGATCGGTGACTATCTGAAAGTACAATGCTAAACCATTTGGCGAAGGATACGCGCGCGCCTCGAACCAGGCTGAAAGTGGTGGATAGTACTGTTCGAAGTGAACAGGAACTTGTTCAGCGATCGCGCGGTGGTATTCCGTGTCGGAAATAGTCCCGATCGTTTCTGGAAACATGTCCCAGATACATTGGCCAAGCAACGCCTCGCGGGCGTGCCCCAGCATGCGCGCCGCCGGCGTATTGACATATGCAAATCGCCAGTCAATATCGAGAAAAACAAAAGCGTCGCTGATACTCTCCAGCGCAGACTCTGCGGCGCGCCGTTCCGTGATATCTTCGAACATCGAGCAAACTTGCTGCGGCTTATCGTCCGAATTAAAAATGGGATTGGCTGTCACCGATAGCCAGCGGGTCCGCTGCGAGGGGGGATCGACAATTCCCATGATCATGTTGCGCACGATTTTTCCGGTATTCAGGGCGATCATGGAGGGATGCTGATCCGATGGCAGATCGGCCCCATTGACGTCTAAGGCTCGCCATCGCGGATCAGCCGACGTCCGTCCTCGCAACTGATCGAGTGTCAGACCAAGCAATCGTTCCGCAGCGGGATTAGCACTCATTATAATGCCGTCGGCGTCCTGATAAACGACTCCAAGTGACATCGTCTCAAAAAGATTCTGCAAAACTAACTCAGGAGGATAGGGTTGAATAACCGCTGAGTTGAAGTGGTTGCCAGGCATTTGTTCTGTCATATTTGCCGGATCCGTCAAACCCTTCGTGATCGCGACCGACACTCACTGGGGTTGTATAGCGTCTTCTTTTTGATTTGACAGGAAAAGCAGTCCGAGGGGTCGCATCCGACCTGGCGGCCTATTTCTGCAACCGGTATCATTGTGGTTACGAGCACTGCTCCTCTTTCATCTCGTCTGCTGAGGATACGAACTCTTCTCGTATCTCGGCATTGACCAGCGACCTCGTTATCGGCGAAGCGGGTGTGAGTCCGTAGTCCGCGAATTTCTGATCTCGTCATTCAGGGGCGGGTAACGGTAGATTTAGCGAAGCGGAACGCAATGGGAATGCGCGCAAGACCGGCGCTGCCTACATTGGCATCAAGTACTTGCCCTTGGCGGCTGCCGCAGCATATTTGGCGGGATTTTTGTCAAACTCTGGTTTACACATAGAGCAGCAGAAGTAGTACGTTTTGCCCTTATAAACTTCCGAGCCAACCGCATCTTTGGCCGAAGCAATCGGTTCTCCGCTGACCGGACAGGTCTGGGGCCACTTGGTCACCACTGCGAAAGCCTTTTTATGGGTGCTCTTCTTTGTCGACGATGCATCTGCATGCATGGGCAAAGCTAAAACGCCTCCAAGCAGCGTAATCGCAAAAAGACAGAAAATTTTGTTGGTGACTTTCTTCATCTTCGGCTCCATTACATGAATGATTAAAAAATTATACCTGACCGCGAACTTATACAATGGCCCAACTGACCATAAAGGCTCTCGGAACCTTACGCACGAAGTCTACATTAACTCTTTAATGATTGCCATTTTCGCAAGGGTAGTCGCAGCGTTAGTCTTGGTTACAGGAGCGATTATGCCGTACGCCGCCGCTCCTCGAGGCGAACTAGTGACACTGCCTGACATGCTGCACCAGTTTCTCTTCATTTCTGAACACCGTCAACTGGCGCCGTTGCTGCTCGCAAATGCGGCTGCATTAACTTTAGTCCTCGTCGCTGTTCACCAGCGCTGGCTACTGATAACTGCAGTTCTCCTCAGCTGTTCCTGGGGTTTCCTAATGCTCGCTATCCCAATGGGCCTCGCTCATGTTCGCCCGGCGTTCGGATACTGGATTAACCAGTCGCTTCTTTTGATCGAAATCGGAGTGCTGATTGCCTCGATACAAAATCAAGCAACTCATTGACCCTAACTATTGTCAAATAAATTAGGACGTTCCCGCAAATGGCTTCGTAGTTCACCGTGTTTATAACAAGAAGGAATCGAGCCTTCGCGCCGATAATTGTTATACGAACCTGCCTTGGAAAGAGCGGCGCGGTAGGGACGCCGAGGAAATAAAGTTGGCCAATAGAACTACCAGCAACCGATTTTGCAAATGCGGCGTCGCATTGGCGCTGTCGTGCCTTTTTCTTTTCCCTTCCGAAAAGGCGCACGCTCACGGCGGCATCATCAAGAACACGTTCAAGCTTGCCGGCTTTATCGCTAAGTCGGCCGTAAGATCTGTGCCGACGATAGTCAATGTATCGGTTAAGACCGCCGAAATGACCGCCAATACCGCCTCCTACGCCGACTCCAAAGCATCCCAAGTTGAAGATTACGCCGCTTGCCGAGTCGCCGGCAAGTACGGCGACGAGGCTGTAAAGCTTGCCGGCGGGCCGTCCCAAATGCGGTTCAACGCCGCAACCAACACCGTCATAGAAGTCGGAAACATCGCATCCGGCAAGACGACATTAGCCAAAATGGCTGAAGGCACGGTTTCAACTGCCGCCCGCTCCTTCATGCGTAAGCGCTAGAACTTTCCAAGCCCCGGATTACACATACTTTACATCCCGTCTGAGTTTCTTTACGCATCCTTTATAGCAAAGCCGGTAACCTTCACACATCGACTTATCAAGCGGCGCCGAACCACAGCGATAAAGTTAAGTTGCCGCCAATGAAGGATGGATCAAAATGAGCCTCTACGGTTTTCTGCAGTTCGCAGCTTTCGTCGCCATTATCCTTTGCCTGGTCCGCCCTGTCGGCGGATATTTAAAACGGGTATTTTGCAACGAACCTACCGTTCTCGATCCAGTATTAGGACCGCTCGAACGCTTTGTGTATAATGTCAGCGGCGTCGAGCCTGACATACCGATGACTGCGAAAGAGTATTCAATAGCCCTTCTCGCTTTTTCCTTTGTCAGTACTCTTCTGCTTTATGTCCTCCTCCGCACCCAAGCCTTTTTTCCCTGGTTCGATAAAACACTTCTCACAACCCCTGTCACTCCCGACCTGGCATTTAACACCGCGATCAGCTTCATAACAACATCCACCTGGCAGGCGTATTCCGGCGAGAATACGATGAGCTACTGGACACAAGTCGTCGGTTTTGTCGGGCAGAACTTCCTCGCAGGCGCTGCGGGGCTTGCGATTGGGATTGCGTTTATCCGCGGCTTCGCTAAACGGGAGCAGGGAACGTCATTGGGCAATTTCTGGTTTGACCTCGTCCGCTCTTTGCTGTGGGTGCTCATTCCGGCATCAACTGTAGGCGCGCTCTTTCTTGTGTGGCAGGGTGTTCCGATGAACTTCAATCACTACACCAATGCAACAACTGT
>PLAD01000314.1 GCA_003134215.1 Armatimonadota bacterium | reverse complement strand
GCGTGCCGATTGAGACGCGAATATGGTTCGGCAATCCAAGTCCGTACCCTGCGCGAATGATGACTCCAAGCTGTAGTAACTGGTCGAAGACAACTCGGCTGTCGCGCGAGACATCGATCAACACAAAGTTGGCTTCTGTTGGGACATAGTCCAGAGTACGCTTTTCCAGAGCGGCGTAAAGCTGGCGCTTTCCGGCTGAGTTCAACTGGACCGTCTTTTGAAGGTGTTCGGTATCCTTCAACGCGGCTGCTGCGGCGTACTGGGCAAGCATGTTTACATTGAACGGTGAGCGGCCCCGATTAAGGTAGTCAGCAATCTCTGGACGGGTAACTGCGTAGCCGACCCGAAGTCCGGCAAGTGCATATGCTTTTGAAAATGTTCTGCAGATAATGACGTTTCGGCCCTCGATAACGTATGGCAGTACATTCGGCTTCTCCGGGTGTTCCACAAACTCGTCGTACGCTTCGTCAAAGACCGTAATCACGTGTGCAGGGACTCGCGACATGAACCTGTCAACCGCCGATCTTGTGACCAATGTTCCGGTTGGGTTATTCGGATTTGCGATAAAAACGATTTTCGTATTTTCGTCGATCGCATCTGCCATCGCTTCAAGGTCGTGAGTATAGTTCAGCAGCGGAACCTTTGTGATATTCGCTCCGGCAAGGGTGGCGTAGATGTGGTACATCGCGAAGGAAGGATCGGCCTGGACAGTGCCGCTGACACCCGGCTGGACAAAGGTTTCGCAAATCAGATGCAGCAGCTCATCGGAGCCGTTGCCAAAAACGAGATAATTTTCCGGGATGTCCAACCGCCGCGCAATGGGCGTACGGAGAACCGGCGCGAGACCGTCGGGGTAAAGTGCGATCTTCGGTGCGATTTCCGCGATGGCAGCGAGGGCCATTGGCGATGGACCAAGCGGACTTTCATTCGAAGCCAGCTTCAAAACATTGGTCAGGCCGAGTTCCTTTTCGACCTCCTCTATCGGTTTGCCGGGCGCGTAGGGCTTGAGACGCGTCACATTGTCCGGCACGAGTGGAATCGAAATTTCTTTGTGTGCTACTGCCATAGTAAATGCAGTTTACCATACTGAACGAATCGAAGATCGGTTTTCGAAGGTAACTGCTGACAGTAGATCAAGACTGTTCGAGCTCGAAGTCAACTTCGAATGTTCGGTACCAGGGTAGGCGAGTCGATCCAGCTTTAATATGCAAACCCTGCCCGATGCCCTTTGCCTGAAGGTTTGCGAGCAGTTCCGACAGACGGGTTTCTATGAACTCGCCGATGAGAGTCTGTTCCGACAAACTCTCCGGATCAGGCTCTCGTCGCCCCCACAACGATTCGGCGAGTTTGCGCGCCTCTCGCCGGACGACAGTTTGGTAACCCCAGTCTTCGAGGAAGCGGTGGGTGAGAAAGGACTCCTGGGCCTGCCGCCGGCATCCGATTGATTCTATGTAAAGCGAGCAAGTCCCCTGAGCGACCACGACCCCGAGGGTATTGCCTGCAGTATTCCAGGCGCCGTAAGACGCAAGTTGAGAAATGTTGAGGGAACAGTCGTTACGCAGCAGCATCTCCATCGCCAGCGGATCGGCGCCGTTGGGATAGGCGACATCGGCAAGCATTACTTTTGTTCCTCTTTCTTGGTGTTTGGACAGTCGCTCGAAGAGTTCCTGGTAGGGACGCGTTCTTGTGAACCTGTCGTTTTCGAGAAATATTGGCTGATAGTCCTTTCCTGCAGGAGATGGTGTCAGTACTCCAAGAACAAGATCCGCGTCCTCCTCGCTTCCCGCAATACGTGCTCCGCAGGCTTCGATCTGTCCATGGATCGTTTCTCGGACAGGACGGTCTTCATAAGGCGCGACACGGGCGGAATCTTCGCTTATTGCGTAATCGATCCAGACTCCAGGGACCCGATTGTTTTCTTTATTGATAAGACTGGCTACAAGCGCTGAACCAACTTCGTCCGCTCCCGGATGCATGCTGAGTCGCTGATCGATAGCCGGAGCCAATTCGCTCCAACTGCGAATCCATGACCGCTCTCTGCTGGGAAGTCCCCATGTTGACGTATCGTCGGAGGTCAGGAGGAGCGATTCGATCTTGCCGTGCGCAGCCAGGTCGAGCAGAGCCAGGTTGACCGTGTGATTGCGCAGTCGCCTTACTAGCCAGTCAGTCGTGTCCGCCGGAGGAAGGGCGCGTGAGAGCAACTGGAATCTGCGACGGTCGTCATCGCTTATGACATCGCCGGCCATGTCTCGGTGCGCCAGGGTTGAGTAGGCAAAGAATTTTGTCCCCCAGTCTTTCGAATAGAGGGGTTCTTCAATGTTGTCGTCGGCATTTGAAACACGGGTGATCAGCGAGAATGCATGTACTGGGGCTTTCAACTCAGTAAGGATGTAAAGTCGGCTGATCACCTCGGCAGCCGTATCACTGCTTGTCCGGGCATTGATGAGGTTTCCGTAGCCGAGGTAGTCGCAGGAAACAATGACGGCCGTTGCGTAACGTGCAGAGTCTTTGAGCCAGGCGATTACGGCGTCTCTGTCCGCAGGGTTGCGCTTGTGCCCACGTATTTCCAGCGGCGGCAACGTCAAGCATGCGCCGGCGATCTGTGCGATTGCAGTCGGGTACCGCGTGTTGACCGGTCGTTCGTCGAGAGGTACAAGTGTCAGGGTTATTGGTTTCATACGATTTGTAAAGCAGTCATCGCGACTGCGGCTGCGCCGATTACCGAACTTTCGGCGCCGAGTGCTGAGACCATTACCGGACAGGCCGAGGGCCCCGCTAGCGCCCGTTCGCGTAAAGTTTTTCGCGCCGGCTCCAGCATGCGGTCGCCAAGCGCGGCCAGGCCGCCGCCGATGACGATCAAGTCAGGATCGAATAAGCTGACTATCGTCACCAGGCCGAGCCCAAGATACTGGCCAGTTTGGGCAACCACAAGGTTCGCGGGCCCGCCGTCGTCTTCTTCAGCATAAGCAGCAATCTCTTCGCCAGTGACCGGTGTTCGATCACCTGTCACCTCTCTCCAGGTTTCAATTAAGCCGTGTCCGCTGGCATAAGCTTCGAGAGTTCCTTTGTGCCCGCCGTGATCGAGGCGAGCGTTATTATCAATGCTGATAATCATATGGCCAAACTCTCCGCCCGCCCAGTGAGCGCCGCGCAAGGGATGTCCGTTTTGCACGAAGGCGCCGCCGACCCCAGTGCCGAGAGCCAAATATGCAAACTGTTCCACTTCGCGCGCTGCGCCGAACCGGTACTCGCCGAGCGCCAGAGCATTAACGTCATTCTCGACAAACGCCGGCAGCGAGAGTACACAGCTAAAAGCCGGTCCGACCGCCTGTCCGGCCCAATCGGGAAGCAGGTCGGTAGCCGAGACAACTGTGTCGGTCTCAGAGTCTATTTGTCCGCCGGCGCCTATGCCAACAGCGGTAATTTCGCCGTCGAAATCGTCTAGAAGACTGCTCGCGAGGGCTATTGCAGTTTCCAGAACGACGGTGCCGCCGGCTGATGCCGGAGTAGCTTTCCGAGACTGCACAATTACGCGACCCTGATCGTCGATAATTCCCGCTGCCGTCTTCGTCCCTCCGATATCAACGCCCAGGAAATACATCGATCAGCCTTTAATCGCCGAGAGGAAACGCTTGGTGATTTGCTGCGGCCGCGTGATAGCGCCTCCGACGATTACCGCGAACGCGCCGGCATCCATAGCCGCACGCGCCTCTTCCGGCGTCGAGATCCTTCCCTCTGCAAAGAGCGGGACAGTCAGTCGATTTGCGAGACGTGCCACCAGGTCGAGGTCTGGACCGGGAATTTGCGGTGAGTAGAGCGTGTAGCCGGACATGGTTGTCGAAATAAAGTCCGCGCCGGCATCCTCTGCGGCAACAGCCTCATCAAAAGTAGAGATATCGGCAAGCAGTGGCTTTCCCGTTCGCTCTCTTACCTTCTTGATGAACTGGGCAGTCGTGCCCTCGGGATGAGGCCGGTCGGTCGCGTCGACAGCGATAATATCGGCGCCCGCATCAGACACTGCCGCCGCATCGGCGACTCGTGGGGTGATGTAAACTTCGAATCCAGCCACGTCGACCTTCCAAAGACCAATGATCGGGAGAGACGTTACGCTCCGAATAGCCGTAATATCCGCGGGAGTATTTGCCCGTATTCCGACGGCTCCTCCGAGCTGCGCGGCTGTCGCAAGCCGCGCCATGATGGCCGATCCAAAAAGCGGCTCATCAACCAGAGCCTGACAGGAAACAATCAAACCTCCCTTCAGCAAGGGAGCAACTCGATTAGCGTCTATTCGCGACCGATCAATCATCTCTTTGCAGTGTACCACGTTCGATCGTACAGGTTCACTGCTCGCTGCGATCTTAGCGGCGACCCGTTTAAGGGAACAAATCGACCACCGGCTCAAACCGATTCAGGCGGCCTGGGTTATAACTTCTCCTCCATAGGAGTGCCCGACTACAATGACCGGACCATTTGAGAATCGATTACGCGCTTCGCCGTTGCAGCATCATCGGCAACTGCCGTCTGAGGCAGTTGCACAGCTATTACGGTATAACCGTCCTGCAGCAGAAGTGATGTTACTTGCTGCCACCTTGATCCGTCTGCCCAAGTGCCATGCGCCAGCCCGCGGCCCAAACGTTGTAAAATCAGAGTAATATCGTTCTACACGCCTTAGTTTATGTAAGGTTGGTTGTGGTTGGATTTAACTTTACGGAACCAGTGTGCTTATGGCTAACAGATATCGGCGAGAACTTCTGGGATCCGCGGTTGGCGCGTTCCTTACGTCCATTGCAATGACAGACGCCGAGCCTGCGTCTCTTCCGGTGACGGCAGGAAGGGCGTTTTCAGTATCCGCAGTCGACTTCGGGGCTGTTGGTGATGGTATAGCGCCTGATGGGCAGGCGATTCAAAAAGCGATCGATTCGGTTGGAGCAGTCGGTGGTGGATTGGTTACCCTTCCTGCCGGAATCTATCGGCTGGAACGCCAGTTGGTTCTAGACAAGGATGTAGCCTTGATCGGCTGCTATCAGGGACCGACCTCACATACTCAGGCAGAGGCCGACGTGCAGTCTAAACAGTTGCGTGGGACGGTTCTGACGACAGACTTAAGCGCCGGAGATGAAGATGCAACGCCGCTGATTACAGTGGGAAACAACTGTACCCTCGCCGGTGTGGCTGTCTATTATCCCGGCCAAAACCCTGCCGGCTTACCGACCCCTTATCCGTGGACGATTGACATGACAGGCAACAACGCCACGGTCCGTCAAGTTGAATTGATCAATTCATATCGCGGCATTAGAGCGGTCGGCGCCATTCGACATCTCATACGAGATGTCACTGGTCAGCCTCTTCGCGTTGGGATCTATATCGATCAAATTTACGATATTGGCCGAATTGAAAATGTTCACTGGAACCCGTGGTGGTCGAGTTCGCCTAACATGATAGATTTTCTCTATCGCAATGGCGAGGCATTCGTGTTTGGAAGAAGCGACTGGGAGTATGTGTACAATACCTTCGCATTTGGATATCGCCACGGGTACCGTTTCATAAAAACCGCGGATGGGAGCTGCAATGGTAACTTTTTGGGCATCGGCGCGGACGCCTCNNTCAGAACTCGGAGTGCTCGTAACCAATGGAGAGTTCGTCGCAATGCCGAATTCCGCGTCAGGTCAGACTTTCCCCGATGCCGACGCGCGTCAGGTGCTGGTCAAAGAGACAAATAAGGGCGTTCTCCGTTTTGTAAATTCGGCGTTCTGGGGACCGTCCACTCAGGTCGCGAGCATCAGTGGAACGGGCACTGTCGGGTTCTCCGATTGCACGTTCCAGAACGGGAGCGACAACGCACCCGTAATCGATGCCCTTTCCGGTTCGATTCTCGTCCGCGGTTGCGAATTTCGCCAGTCTGGTACACCTGTAGTGGTAGGTGCAGGGGTTACGGCGGGAGTAGTCACTGGAAATATATTCCACGGCTCCGGAAAAGTAATCAATCTTTCGACGGCAGATATTCAAATCGGTCTAAATAGCACGCCCCTCTAGGCGAGAGGCTTTTAGTTATAATTGTTGACCGGCCGGCAATCGCTGACTTCTTCCTGCTCGAACCCAATTCCCAGTTTCGTCCTTTCTTTCGCTACGTCGACTCGATCAATCCTCCGATGTGGAACGGTTGATTAACGCGCATGATTAAGAATGCCCGTGTGACCGGGGTAATTTGGGGGCATCGAAAGGAAGTTCCGTGGAAAACAATCCAATTTCGCCGTTAGAACAGCCAGTTTCCAGTGTGCACACGTGTGTTTCGAGGATGATCATAAAGCTGCTTCCAAGTCAGTGGACGAGACACTGTCGAAAGGTCTATCATCAACTACTGGGAGACCGCGGAGTGAGTGTGACCTTGAAAAGTCCTTGTGCTCGTACTGTCACAACGTATCATAGAACATACCCACCTTCCTCAATAAGCCGATGCCTCAGCACCTTTGTATCAACCCGGTGAACATCGCCGTCTGATTTTGATGCCATTGCTGCTGCTATTCCGGCAGCTTCTCCCATCGCCAGGCAGACTGGCATTACTCGGACGCTGCCCTGAACCGGGCGGTCACAGGAGATTGAGCGGCCGGCGACGAGTACGTTGCGCAGGCCGCGCGGGGTGAGGCATCGGTAGGGGATGCCGTGGGATTCTCCTGGCTTATAGCGGAGAAGCGGTTGTATTTTTTCGGCGTTCATTGAATCGGTTTTTGCTGCTTCGGCGAGCGATTGGTGGATATCTATAAAGTAACTGTTCCGACAGATTTCGTCGTCAAAGCTGCGCCGCGAGAGATAATCGTCCAGTGTGAGAACGTAGTCGCCGATGATCCTTCGGGATTCTCTGATTCCAACGACATTGGCCGTCGCAACCAGAAAACATTCGGAAAAAGCCTCCGGGCAGAATTCGGCGAGCGCATCTCGGTACTGTGCCGCAAGCTTTCGTCCGTCCATAGAAGCTCGCGCGAGAGTCTCCGGCTTTTCAGAATCGACGCCATACAAGTGACCGGCGTTAAATCCGACGGTTCTCGGCCCGATCTTCGTGCAGCAGCAGTGGCTGTCGGTAATAAGCGGATACTTTCCGCTGTCGATTATCTTGTAGATTGCACTGCCCGAGTTCGTCCGTTCAAGCGATGTTCCGTTGCCATAAACGTGCTCAAATGCGATGTCGTCTACATTCGTCAGAATGAAGCAGTGGGTTGCAGGCATTACGTCTCCATTGTCGTCTCCTTTACTGAACTCAGCTCCCCCCCAGGCGGCGACATCGGCATCGCCGGTGCAGTCGACATAGACTTTAGCATTGAGGCGGGCAAGACCGGCTTTGTTGGTGACGACAATGCCGTCTATTCCGCCGAAGACCGGGATGACTGCCGAAAGCATGGTCTGAAAGCAAACTCTCACACCATGCTCGATCAGGAGGTTGTCGTAGACGACTTTGAGTCGTTCGGGATCGATGGGAGTCCAGTCGACCCAGCTCTCCGGAACATGGCGAATCGTCTTGCGTGCGGCGTCGAAAACTGTTTGTGCAAGACCGCGGTAGACGATCTGCTGCTTGTCGGAGAACGGGCACCAGGCCGGGACCAGCGCATTCGTGCCGCTGCCGCCAAGCGCCGAAGAGGATTCGATCAGAAGTGTTCGTGCACCATCGCGCGATGCAGCGGCGGCGGCCGAACAGCCGGCCGGGCCTCCGCCAACCACAATAACATCCCAATTATCCTTCGATTCAGCAATCGAAGGATAAAAGGTTAGCTCCGGCATGTTGGCTAAAACGTGCCGGAGACGCTTGAGACTTTTTGCACCGAAGCATCTTTGTCGACAGTTGATTTCTCGATGCGTTCCTGCAGAAGGTTGTAGTAGAGGTCATCGTCGAACGGAAGATCGACCCACGAATCGGTCCACGAAGACAGCAGCATGGCGTTCGCGAGAGTCGTCCCGTTAATGCCTTCCTGTCCGCTGGCGAGCAGCGGCTTGCCGTTGACGATTGCATCGACATAGTTTTTGATGATGCCGATATGCTCTTCACCGCCGCCCGTTGGAATTTCGCATTTCCATGTTTCCGGTTGACCAAATCCATTGTCGGAGGTCGCGAGAAACTCGCTGACCGGGACAGTAGTCCGGTAGAAGGTCAACTGGCCGCTTGAAAGCACAATCTTCCCGCGATCTCCGGAGATTTCGAACATGTCGGTACCCGGCGCTTCGCCCGTGGTCGTGATGAAAACGCCGGTGGCTCCGTTTGGGTATTCCAGGTAAGCCGTGACGTCGTCCTCAACTTCAATGTCATGATACTTTCCGAAGTTGCAGAACGCGCGCACTCGTGACGGCATGCCGGTGATCCATTGAATCAGGTCGAGGTTGTGCGGGCTCTGGTTGAGCAGAACGCCTCCACCCTCGCCCTTCCAGGTTGCGCGCCAGCCGCCGGAGTCGTAGTAATATTGCGTTCTGGTCCAGGTCGTGATGATATAAATGACCCGCTTGATCTCGCCCAGATCGCCTGACGCGACAAGATCGCGCATTTTCTGATGGACGCCTCGTGTTCGCTGGTTGAACATGATCGCGAAAACCTTGTCCGACTTATCAGCGACTTCGTTCATTTCCTTGACCTGCTTGGTATAGACGCCGGCCGGTTTCTCGACAAGCGCATGCAACCCGGCGTTCAGAGCCGCGATGGCCAGAGGAGGATGGAAATAGTGGGGTGTCGAGATAATGACCGCATCTGCTGCTTTTGCAGTAATCAATTCGTCGAGCGTTTCGAACACCGGGACGGAAGGGAATTTCGCGCCTGCATCGTTACGCGTAGTTTGACTGTTGTCGACGACTGCGCCAAGAACTGCGCCGGGAACTTTGCCGTCGTTGAGCGACTCCGCGTGAAATCGGCCCATATTTCCGTACCCGATAACGGCTATTCGAACGTCTGTCATAAGCAATGCATAAGCGGTTGGCTGCCCGCTCGGTCCTTTCGCGCTCGGAGAATTAATTCCCTTGAACTTCGCACAATAACGGCAGTAAAACCCAGACGCTTACCTGCCTGGCAGATATTCTACCTGCGCCGGGAAGCGTATGGGCTTTCACTACCGATTTTAATCAGTCCTGAGATCGAGTCTATCTCAGGAACGCTTCGTGCAAGCCGCCGTCTACCGTAATCACCTGTCCGGTCGTTTTCGCCAGGCGATTCGACAGAAGCAGGAAAATGGCTTCCGACTGATCTGCAGGCGTGATTGCATCACGGGTCAGTGTCCGATTCGCATAGAACTGCGCGAGCTTTTCGGTAAGGCCTTCGCTGGTTTCCTCCTCGGAGTAGGGGATGTTGTACTTGGCGAGCGATGCGATGACTCGGTCGCGCGGGAACATCGCGCTTCCCTGAACGACAGTCGCAGGCGCAACGCCGTTAACTCGAATTAGCGGCGCAAGTTCGATTGCAAGCTCACGTACCAGATGGTTCGCCGCTGCTTTGCTGGTGTCGTACGCGACGCTGCCCTTCTTTGCGACGACTGCATTTGCGCTGGTGGTAATTACCATTGCACCCTTGAGGCCTTGCTCAGCCCAGAGTTTGCGGGTCTCGTCGGCGACGATATAACCGCCGGTAACGTTGATCGCAAAGGTCAGCGCCCACTTTTCGTCAGCAATATGTCCGGTTGTGTCCGGTGGAACGAAGATTCCCGCGGTGACCGCGACACTGTCAACGCCTCCGTAGGTCAACGTGATACGATCCAGGAGGGCGCGAACACTTGCGCGATCAGTAATATCCGCGCCGAATCCGATTGCCGGTCCTGCACTGGAAACTCCTGTCCCGGCGACGCCGATTCCGGTGCCAAGCTTAGCTGTAATCTCCTGGGCCGTCTCTTCGGCGGCTTCCTGCTTCAGGTCAACCGCGACAACCTGAGCGCCCTCCTTGGCCAGTCGGTGCGCTAGTTCCTTCCCGATGCCGCTGCCGGCGCCGATGACTGCGATTATCTGGCGAGCCAGTTCTTTTTCCGGCGGCATACGCTGCAGCTTCGCTTCTTCGAGCAGCCAGTATTCGATATCGAATGCTTCCTGCTGCGGCAGTGAGATATATTCGTCAATCGCTTCCGCGCCGCGCATTACTTCTACGGCGCAAAGATAGAACTCAGCGGTGACACGTGATTCGCTCTTATCTTTGCCCCAGGCGATCAGGCCGACCCCAGGGATGAGAATGACTGTCGGATTCGGGTCGCGAACGGCCGGAGAGTTAGGTCTCTTGCAGCGCTCGTAGTAGTCGAGATAGTCCTGTCGGTATGCATCGAGTCCAGCTTGCAGCTTCGCCTTCAGAGCAGGGACGTCTTCCGTCTGTGGATNNCCAATCGACGAAGAGCGGCTTGATCTTAGTGCGCAGGAAGTGATCGGGGCAAGATGTGCCCAACTCCGCCAGACGAGCGGCGTCGACGCTGTTGACGAATCGCAGGATTGTATCGTCGGAGTGCAGAGTGCCAACCAATTTCTTCTTTTTGCTGACCTGGCCGCGAAGCCAGGGAAGGACTTCAATTGCTACCTCTTTACGCCGAGCTTCGTCGAGCGATGTATATTTGGCGCCGCCAAATGTCTTTTCGCCCTTGTCGTGATCCTCAATGTAGCGGGCAGCGNNATGAGCTCCAGAGTAAGTTCATAAACTTCCTTATCGCCTTCGGCCCAGTTGATCAGCCCGTGCTGTCCCATAATGACCCCGCGGGCCCTGGGATGATCGCGAATTACTTGTTCGAGCTGGAGACCAAGGTCGAAACCCGGTCGCTGCCAAGGTGTCCAGATAACATCGTCTCCAAAGATCTTTTTCGTCAGTTCCGCCGAGTTTTTGGAAGCGGCGACCGCGATTGCAGCGTTCGGATGTGTATGGTCGACATGCTTATAGGGGACGAATGCATGCAGCGGCGTGTCGATACTCGAAGGGCGTGGGTTCAAGTTGAATGTTGTATGAGGGTAGTAGCCGACCAACGCATCTTCGATCTCGGTCTTAGGTCCGCGCTTTTCCGCCTCATGGTAGATGCTCTTCAGTGAGTGAAGCTTGCTGAGGTACAGCGATGAAAAGAGGTCACGCTTCGCGGTCCTGAGGTCGCCCCCTGAACCCTTGACCCAGAGCACCTCGACCGAGTCGCCGGTAAGCGGGTCGGTTTCGACAAATTTCGCGGACGTGTTGCCGCCGCCGGTATTCGTGATTCTCTGGTCCGAGCCCAATATATTCGAGCGATAGACTAATCGGTCTACCGGGTCGAGCGAAGCTGCTTTGCCGTCATCCCATAAGTAGCTGACAAAGCGATAAGATTCCTGTGATGCCATCATTCGTCTCCTGTGATTATTCGAGTTCTTTGATCGATTACCTGTGTTCTACATTGAGCCCTAAAGCGCGCTGCCTCTGGTGCTCGTCCGGACGTGTAGCAATTCTGTTGACTTGTTGTTCGGATAAGAAGGTCGGGCCGCCGCACGCGAAAGCGCCGAGCATGATTCGGGCGCATTTGTCGGCCATTTTAGTGATACTGACAACTTCCTGCGATGTCGAGCCAAGAGCGATAAAGCCATGGTTCTGCAGGTAGATCGTCTTTGGCCGAACTCCGTACCGGGCAACGAACGCCTCGACGTTCTGTTTGAGAGTTCGAGCCAACGGCAGTCCGGGGTCTACATACGGAACACAGCACGGAGCGATTCCGCAGACGACGATCTCATCTGGGAAAAGTCGTCCGCCGCTCGATACTGCTTCCCATCCTTTTTCAGAGCAGAGCAGACCGTTGATGGACGAGACATGGGTGTGCCCGACGAACGCTACACCTGGAAGAGTAAGCAAATAGGCGTGCAGGATGGTCTCGACCGACGGAACGAATGCGCCGGCGGGAATAGTGGACGAGCTGAGCAGTTCTTTGACATCCGTGTCTGAATATGCACGATTGTCTTCCAGCGCTTCAAGTATAGGCTTAAAGCGGACAGGCGCGACCTGGCTCTCGTTCAACGACGCAAGCTGAGATCCGCTGGCCTTCACCAAAAATACGTGGTCGTCGACAATCGTCGATGTGTTTCCCTCACCAAGTATCGCCCAATCGAACGCAGCCGATCCCAGAGTATGGGAAAGGTTCAGCAGTTCTTCGATTAGTTGTGTTTCGCTTGAGTTCATCGACTAAATCCCTTTGCATATAATGACCGTCAGCGCGGCAGGCCCGTGGACACCGATGCTGAGATCGTTTTCGATATCCGCCGATCGGCTTGGACCGGTGATAAAATGTATCGATGACGGTATTGCATCTGCATTTTCCGACGTTACCGGCATTGCTCCGCCGAGCCGGTCCACCAACTGCGACTCTTTAATTAACGCCAAATGCAGCGTGGGCAGCAAGCTCACCGATCGGTTGCGTGACGCACCGGTATAAAGTACGATGGTACCGGAGTTGACCACACCGTAGTTCACTCCGGTGATGCCGACCTTAGCCGCACGGACAGTCTTGAGCAGTTCGGCATCATTCAGTTTTTTGGCCAGTGATGTGTACTCGATGACCCCGATTTCATCCCACAAAAAGTCGACGTCCCACCCGCTGAACTCAGTCCTGGACCAGCTCACAATGTCAGAACCGACGACTCCTGCGATCGACTCTCTCACCTGCACAATTGCCCCGGCGATGTCATCCGCAATCTGCACCTTCCCGCCAATACCAGTAAGTTCCTCCGCGAAGATGGTCGGCCATTCTTGACGCCCTGCGCTGCGCTCGCCAAACGGGGCTTCGATATAAGATTCGCTGACACCGATGATCCCGCGTGTTGGCGCTTCAGTTAATGGCGCGCGGCCCAGTCGCATGGTGAGCCCGGAAATAAAGAGGTTACGCTCCATCGCCGGCGTCATCCTTGTTTTTCATTTCGCTCGGATTGCTCTGCTCAAGCTCCGGCCACAACTCTCGGAACGACTTCGGTGATGCGGCAGGGAGTGCTCGGTACTTTGTCCAGCCTGATAATGGTTCGACGCTTCCGGCGATTTTCATCAACGGCGACGCGTCACGCGCTTTGCCGTTGTCTTTTCCGAGGACATTAAGCTGTACCCAGCGGGCAGCGGCTCCGGCGGCCTTGTAGAGCGGCGGAGAGCTGAATGCTGTTCCGAACGCCTTGAAAGCAGCCTGTTCCGCAGGCGGCGCAAAACCTTCTTCGACATACCGTCGGCGCAAATGGACCAGCATGTCATGCAGCGGGATCTTTACCGGACAGGCTTCATAACAGGCTCCGCAGAGGCTGGAAGCATAAGACAATTCACCGGCTGCCTTTACGCCCTGCTGCAGTACGGGGGTTAGCACTGCGCCGATCGGTCCGGGGTAGACGGAGCCGTAGGCATGGCCGCCAACCTGCCGGTAGACCGGACAAACGTTTAAGCACGCGCCGCAACGAATACAGTTGAGAACTTCCTGAAATTCAGGGTCGCCCAGCGCATCCGATCTGCCATTGTCAAGCACGATCACATGCACTTCTTCCGGGCCGTCAAGCTCGCCGACTCGTCTTGGACCAGACAATGCGGACATATAGACAGTAATTTTCTGGCCCGTGGCGCTTCGCGGAAGCAGGTTCGCCATCAGCTCGAGGTCGCGCCATGTCGGCAGAATTCGCTCCATACCCATCATCACGATATGGGTCTTCGGGAGGGTGGTCACCATTCTGGCGTTGCCTTCGTTTTCGAAGATGACGACGCTGCCTGTTTCGGCGATTGCGAAGTTGCAGCCGGTCATGCCGATATCCGCCTTCATAAACCGCTCACGGAGACGCCGACGGGCATAGGCGGCAAGAACCGATGTCTCCGGCGAAAGCTTTTCACCGCCTTCGTCTTCAAAGAGTTTCTGTATCTGATGCCGGTTTTTGTGGATAGCGGGGATGATGATGTGCGACGGTGTCTCATGGGCGAGCTGGACGATCCATTCGCCAAGGTCAGTCTCCACCGCGGCTATACCGACATCCTCGAGTGCATGGTTGATATGCACTTCCTCGGAGATCATCGACTTCGATTTCGTAATACTCTTCGCCTTTTTATCGGCTGCGATTTCAAGGACGATCCGACGCGCTTCGGCGGCATCGCTTGCGAAGTGGACATGCCCTCCGTTGGACTCCATTTTGCTGGCGAATTGCGATAGATAGTAGTCGAGGTGGGCGACGGTGTGTGTGCGCACTTCCCGGCCGCGCTCACGCCACTCCTCCCAATCTCCAAGTTTGTCGGTGCTTTCTGCTTTTCGCCCTCGCAGGCGATCGGTGGTAAATGCGACGGCTGCGCGCAGGAAATCGTCGTGCAGCGCATCGTCCGCACGCTGCTTGAGAGATTTAACCTTCTTTGTCGGGGCGTGGCCATTCGACTGATGCGGCGTGCCGCCTGTGTTTTCGACAGGAATTTCCTGGACCGATGTCATACTCTGCTCTCTTTCCAACCTTCGACTCCGCTGTTGAGCAGCTGAGCCAAATGGAGCGCCTGCGTTGGCAGTCCACGCCTTCGCATTGCACCGGATATATTCATCAGGCAGCCCATATCAGCTCCCACCAAATAGTCGGCATCCGTCGAAGCGATGCAGTCAAC
>PLAD01000346.1 GCA_003134215.1 Armatimonadota bacterium | reverse complement strand
CATGGCGTAAGGCGTTACGTTATTGCGTTCGTAGAACGAGACGGATTGACCCAGAAGAGTGGCGGCACCGAGACTGCTTCCCGTTGGCTGGTTCAAGCCTTGCGGGTATGGGTTCGCGAAATTCACAGTGGGCTGCACACCGTTCAGGCTGCTGACTACGCTCGTAGTGGCGGTAAAGCCACTGATGCCGAAGGTTCCCGGCGCACTGCCGACGCCCCAATTATCGGCGTAGAAGATGCCTGCGCCAGAGCGTATCACTGTCTTCTTGTCAACCTGCCACGCAAATCCGAGACGGGGCGCAACGTTGTTCTTGTCGGGATTGGATTCATAGCGCGAAACGCCATTTACGCCAACGAAGCTTAATGCGCCCTGGAGGTTCAGGCCGGGAACAGTAAGCGGTACTGCTGCTGAAGAATTGAAATTAGTTAGCTGGTTGAAGCGTTCCGTACGTGGGGTTTCAAAATCGTAGCGCAACCCCATGTTTAGCGTGAAGTTCGACGTGATTCGCCACTGATCTTGAATGTATCCGGCATAATACTTGGTCTGGAGAGCCAAGGCAGGTGAAGGCGTGACGGATCCGCCTGGAATTCCAAGCAGGAACGTGGCCAGCGCGTCACCCCCAGTGGCAGTGGCTTGTAGAGGATTGGGACCCTGAGTGAATGCACTTGTGAAACTGAAATTGGTGCTGGTATCGCCGGTCTGCAAAGTGTTGTACTGCACGACTTGAAATTGACCACCGAACTTGATTTCGTGCTTGGACAACGTTTTACTTAAGTTAGATTCGAGAGAGTAGTTGTTCATGGCGATGGCGAGCACACCTGTCTCGCCCAGGGTTTGGCCGCCAGAGTTATTGGATACGGAGCTATTGACGCCGTAACCAGTCACCGTGACGGCTGGAAAGGCAGCCGGCGATCCGATCTCCGGCTGTAAGTTTGAGGGAAACCCAAGCTGGGTAATGTCATAGCCAATGCTGAGCGGATTTCGATAGTTGGAGAGGCGCGAAAATGCGGCACGCACCACGCCAACGAGGGAAGGCGAGAACACGTGATCGACCTCAGAGACCGCGTTGTACCGGATGAAGTCCTGCGGCCCGTAAGCGGGTGCTCCAGGATCTGAAGAACCGTATGGAGAGGCGCGTGCCCATGGGCTGTCGTCGTAAGAATAGCGAACAAACATGCGCGTGTTGTCAGTGAAGTTCTGATCCAAACGGGTGCTGAACGTGTTTTTCTGAATGTGGTTGCCTTCAACGTTAACGTAGTTGTTCGCTCCTACGGCGGCGTTTTGCCACGTTTGGCACAGGCCAGTAGGTGGCGATCTTTGCGGCAATGGGACTGATCTGCGAAGACGGAATAATATTGCCGGCAAATGGGGACCTTGTGTAGGTGCTTCCATTTTGTACGGTACTGGCTGGGTTATAGATGATGATTTTCTGCCCCTTTGAATTTACGTCGTTACTGAAATTGCCGGTTAATTCGACTGGGTTTGGCACGGTTGCGGTATAGGTGACGCCTTGAACGTAGCGGACGAGTTCGGTATTGACGAAGAAGAACGTTTTGTTACGCCCGTTATAGATGCGGGGAATGATAACGGGACCACCCAACGTTCCACCGAACTGGTTGAATTTCAGCGGCGGGATGGGCTTTCCGGCTGTATTGGCGAAGAAGTCGTTTGCGTCGAGAACGTTGTTACGGAAGAATTCGTACGTGTCGCCGTGCAGTTCGTTAGTGCCAGCCTTGGTGACTACGTTGAACACGCCGCCAGCCGCGCGCCCGTATTCTGCGCTAATGTTGTTTGTCTCAACCTTGAACTCCTGCACTAGGTCAGGGTTAGGGTAAATAATGGGCTGATTTTGCGCTGGCGCGGTATTCGGTGCTCCATCGAGGAGATAGCTGTTAGCGCTTCCCGGAGCGCCGTTAATGGATATGGACGATGTCGTAATGATGTCAACAGGCAACTGGTTCATCCCGGCCGAAGGGCGCACCCCGAGTACCAATTCGGCGAGCGAATATGTGTCTCGGCCCAAGAGGGGCAGGTTGACGATCTGCGCCGACTGGACTACTTGACCGATGGAGCTGTTTTCGGTCTCCAGCAACGGTTCCTGGCCGGTGACCGTGATCTGCTCGTTGAGCGAGCCCACTTCCAGAGTGAAATCGAACCGGAGATCTTGGTCGACTTGAAGCTGGACTCCGGTTCTGTTCAGAGGTTTGAAGCCGGGGTGTTCAAGTCGGATCGTGTAGGTCCCTGGTAGCAGGTCCGGCGCCGTGAAGTATCCGTCGGCGTTGCTTGCGGTTTGACGCACAACACCTGTCGTCGTTTGCGTGATCTGAACCTTTACGTCTGGAACGACAGCCCCCGCTTGATCGGCGATCCTGCCTACAATCTGCCCGGTCTGACTAAAGGCAGGCACGGCGATCAATAAGAGGAGGGCAGATGAAAGAAATGTCTGACCGGAGTGCTTTTCAATAGCAGCAGGGCTAGCGAAGAACGTGAGACTTAACATGTCTTCGCCAATCTAGGGCGTTTTGTTCTTTGTTTTAAGGTTTAGCACGTTAGTAGGACGTTTGATCTAGCAGTGCCATATAAGGTCAACGCCTTCAATCGGTTGCAGCTACGTTAAGTCTCGCGTATGCCGGTGTCAAACATGATAGACTGCCGTCAAATCATTCTCGCTGCTTGGAAAACACATTGGTCGGGTCAATCTCAACAAGCGAACAGACGGTGATCGAACGCCATTTGGACGAGATACTGAAGAGCAAAGCTTTTGCCGGCAGCCGACGCAGCAGGCAGTTCCTCCAGTACGTCGTGGCAGAGACTCTGACCGGGGCGGGTTCCCAGTTAAAAGAGCGCAACATTGCGGTTGATGTCTTTTCGAAGAATGAGGACTTTGACCCCCAAAACGAATCGCTCGTTCGCGTGAGTGCGGCTGAGGTTCGTAAGCGTTTAGCAGCGGCGTACGCGGCAGGTTTGAGCGGCCCGGTTCGGATTGAGCTGCCGACTGGCAGCTATCAGCCCCACTTTCGATTTGTGGAACAGGTTGCGCCCTCTGCGATACCGGCTGTGGAGGTCAGCCGGTTCCCCGGACTTGCCCGTAGGCTGCGGGTTGGTNNCCGTGGGGGGCTTCTCGCTTTGTGAATGGGCGGACGGAACCTTCGAGACTCGACCTGCTGTGGCGGCCGTTTTCAGAGCAAGCTAATCCTGTCTTGATCTCCCTGCCCGCTCCCACAGTATTGGAGTTGAAGCATCCGGAAAGTTGGCTACCGCTCCGCTTGGGTGCTCAGATTCCGACTGCGGAATTAATTGCGAGGCAGAACTATTTCGTTGGAGTCGGGGCTGCTCTGGGTGCCGCTCGCTTTGCCGAGCAACTGTCTTTGCATCATCAGCCGTTCTTCCTCAAATTTGGCGACGAGGCTAATTTTTCGGACTTGGCGAGATCTCCGGCTATTTTGCTAGGGGCATTTTCGTCTCCGCTAGCGATGGAAATGACGAAGAGCCTGCGGTTTCGCTTTGAATCGCACGAAGATGTCCGGAAAATTATTGATTCTCAAGATGTTTCGCGAGTTTGGGAGGTCCGCGTAAATCCGCTTGCGGAATCGTCCGAGGGTTATGCGCTGGTTTGCCGTCTGTTGCAGTCGGATTCCGGTCATCCGTTGTTGATTGTTGCGGGCATCAGCGCGCATGATACCGAGGCGGCGGTATCGTTTGTCAGCACTGCAAATTATTTTGATTCGTTTGCCAGAGTGGCACCAAAGGATTGGACCAGCAAGAACATCGAACTTGTACTTCACAATGTTGTGCATGGCGACGTGCCTATGTCGCCGCAGGTTGTGGCTTCATACGTCTGGTAACGAGCAGTTTATCTTTTCTGACACATCTCCAACCGGCGGCTAACTGCAGGAGCAAGTCAATAAAGTCGCGGATGCTGCTTTAACGGTCCCACGGACTAATCAGCAAATGTGGGAATTGG
Organism: Armatimonadota bacterium; assembly: GCA_003134215.1. Lineage (GTDB taxonomy): Bacteria > Armatimonadota > Armatimonadia > Armatimonadales > Capsulimonadaceae > BOG-944. The sequence continues at coordinate 585 of PLAD01000346.1, read as the reverse complement.
GCTGATAGCTCACAGACCGGGCCTGCCGACGTCTACCGCTTCAGAAAGGCGAAGTGTCGTCATGAACTCCGCCAACTCGGCTGCGTGGGCGAGTCTGAGTGCTTTGCTCGAGAAAGGGGCTATTAGTTATAGGCAACAAATCCGTGGTCCCAAATATCAGACGAAGGTGACGTTTCGGATCAAACTTACCCGCTGCCGCTGGTCCCCAAAGATGGCGGTATTGGTGGGCGGCGGATCCAGAGATAATCCTGAGACCAGCCCACAAGACCAGCGCGCCGGCGAACGAGAGGCCGTGACGAAAAGAATAGCCTCTGCCACTAGGCTACTTAATACGATTGGTTGACTTCACTGAAAGTTTCGTGATATCACTCCTGAATTACCGCCATGTTGCGATCTCACACTCAAGCGAAATTTTACTGGCGCGCAAATACAAGCTTGATTTCATTGATACTGACTTTCACACCGCTAGTTGCTCAGGTCGATACCGGTGCAGTGCTGGGGCAAGGCACAGATATTACCGGCTCGTTTGTGCCCAATGCGCTCGTAACTTTAAAAAACGAAGGCACGGGAGTGACCGAGACACGC
>PLAD01000248.1 GCA_003134215.1 Armatimonadota bacterium | reverse complement strand
ACGTTATTTCCCTGCGCGTTGCTTGCAGGCTGACACACCCAAAGCAGCAAACAACAGGTGATAGCTAGGAGACAAGGGTGGTTACAATTGGCCATAGCGTTTATGCCGTTTTTTTTGCGATTACTCTTTCAGCAAGATACTCTTTAATAATTGTTATAGATTCCTCACGAGACTGCCGTCCACTGTCTACACTGATTTCCGGTTTTGTCGGCGGCTCGTAGGGATCGCTGACTCCTGTAAAGTGCTGGATCTCGCCCGCCAGCGCCTTCTTATACAGTCCTTTAACATCACGTGCCGCGAGAGTATCTATATCGCAGTTTACATGGATTTCAATGAAGGGAGTTCCTTCCCTTTCGGCAGTCGCGCGGATTTCGTCCCTCACATCTTTATACGGCGATATTGCGGCGGTGATTGCAATTACTCCGTTGCGCGCGAGCAACCGAGCGACGTATCCAATACGCCGAACGTTGATGTCTCTATCCGCCTTTGAGAAGGTCAGTCCCGCAGAGAGGTGAGTGCGGATCTCGTCACCGTCGAGAAGTTCAACCTTAGCGCCGTTCTCTTGTAAGTAGTCGGCGACGACTGTAGAGAGGGTCGATTTACCTGCGCCTGAAAGCCCAGTGAACCAGAGAATGCATCCCCCCGAATCGTCAGCCTTGTTCTGAGCACTCATAGTTCTGACCTCAACAAATTATAAATCTCCTCTGTTACGCGCTGTACGTCATCCATCGGCTGTTCCGAATCTATAAGAAAATCTCCAAGTGAGCGTTTTTCATCCAACGGCATCTGCGCATCCAACCTCTGATTCAAGCCATCGTCGTCCAGCCCCGGTAGACGTCGCTTGAGGCGAGACATCTGTGTTTCGCGCCTGCACCAGACGACCGCCGTATGTTCGAAAAGGGGTTCGAGCCCAACTTCGAAGAGCAAGGGTACTTCAACGACCATTACGGTTCCGGGCGTTTCGACGCGTGCTTGATCGATGCGGCGCTTAATCTCGGCGACAATCGGCGGATGAGTAATGACCTCAAGCCTTTTTCGCAGTACAGTATCGCGGAAGATCGCCTTACCCAAGGCTGCTCTGTCAACCGTCGGAGGATTGGTCGACAGTGCATAGAGATCGCCGAACGCTCTCAATATGGTTTCGGTAAGCAAGCCGCCCGGCTCGGTCAGCTTTCGCGCCACATCGTCCGCATTGAGGGTTGCTGCGCCTAAGTCGGCGAAAAGTGCGAGGACTGTCGATTTTCCACTTGCGATCCCGCCGGTGAGCGCCAACGTCATAGTTCGACGAGCCTTACATAGAAACAGCCCGGCGTTGCGCCGGGCTGAAATTTGAGAGGAGTAGGCTGACTATGCCTCTTCGTCGTCGTCTTCGACACCGGCATTTTCGTCGTATTTGTCGGCATCTTTCGCTCGTTTTCGGCCAGACTTGCCGGAACCACCCCGCAGGGATGCAAACTGCTCGCTAAGAACATCTCCGAGGGTGACTCCGCCGCCGCTGCTATTACCACCAACCACGCCGCCGCCAAGACTGCCACCTCCGCCGCCGCCACCGCCGCTATTGCCGCCGCCTTGAGGCGAATTGCGCTCGCGCTGCTTCTTACCGCCGCCGCTGCTATATTCTTTGAACTCACGATACTCAGCTTCTCTTGCCTGCGCATCTTGAGCGCGCGAAGCTTCTTCCTGAATTCGTCGGATCGAAAGAGTCATCTTTCGCTCGTCAGGCTTAATTTCAATTATTCGCGCTTCTGCCGTGTCACCCGGGTTCACTGCGTCTTGCGACCTTGCGATCCGTCTGGACGACAGTTCAGAGTTAGGAATAAAGGCTTCGATCCCCTCTTCCAGCAAAACAAATGCGCCGGCGGGAACTAACCGCGAAATCGTAATGCTTAGATTTTGGCCGACCTGATATTTGTCGCCGATGGAAGACCATGGGTCCGGAAGAATCTGGCGCAGGCCGAGTGAAATTCTGCCTTCGTCTAATCTCAGCTTCAGGATGATCACCTGGAGAGAGTCTCCAACCTTGACTACATCCGACGGGTGGTTGACTCTTGCCCAAGACATTTCCGAAACATGCAGCAATCCGTCGATACCGCCAATGTCGATGAACGCACCGTAATCGGTAATTCGGCGTACTACACCTTCGCGAACCTGACCCTCTTTCAGAGCTTCGAGCGTGTCTTTCTTTTTCTGAGTCCGCTCTTCGTCCATCGCGAGCTTGTTTGACAGGACGACTTTTCGCTTTTCGCGGTCGACTTCGATCACTCTCAGAGGAATCGCCTGTCCGACGTATCGGTCAAGATTGGTATGCTTGTAGTCCCCGGTGCCAACGTGACTTGCCGGAACGAAGCCGCGGATACCGAGATCGACTACCAAGCCGCCTTTGACGCGCTCAGTAACCATGGCGCTGACGATCCGATGATCATCGAGTGCATCTACAACTCGGTCCCATGCCTTTTCAAAATCGGCGCGCTTTTTGGACAATAGCAATTTGCCGTCATCCTTATCGCGTCCTATGACAACGACTCTCACAGTTTCACCGACTTGCAGCTCATCGTCTTGGCCGCCGCGGGAAATTTCGTTGGGCTTGATCAAACCTTCGCTCTTCGCAGCAATATCGACTAGTACTCCGTCTTTGTCGATATGGACGATAATTCCTTCTATCACATCGCCTTCAGCAGGTTCTTTCAAGGACGCCTCGAAGTCGTCTCCATCCATCGCTGTGGCAGCGACGGGAGCGGGCGGAGCCGATTTAGGAGCCAATCCTACATTGGCTGAGGCTGTTGAAAGCTTATCCTCGGTCTCTGCGGTCGAAATTTCCGCGGAATTGGCCGGGATAACAAGTTCATCTGGTGTGACGGACATAATAGACGTAATGCTCCTGCGAGAGGCTGCTCGGTTAATTGATTTGGGATCCGGCGCCTGCTAACAATCTTTCTTAATTTTCTTGATCTTGACGCTTGATTATACTCGTGTGATAATATACTGACGCAATAACACGTTAAATTTATGTTAAGTGCCGCTGATGAGCGCTTATTTCTGGCAAATTGCGCAATAAACGGTACTTCGCCCGCCGGTCCTCGCAGTAAAGAGAGGCTCGGCACACTGAACACAGGGCAGCTTCGCCCTTCCGTAGACATCCGGCTTGTACCTTCCGGCTGATCCTTCGATATCTACATAATTGTCCGACAAGGTCCCTCCTGAAGCAACTGCTTCCGTCAGGACTCCCTTAATGCTTTCCGCCAGAGCCGCCCACTCTGAATCGATTAACGTTCCCGTTTTGCGCAGGGGATTTACTCCTGCACGAAACAGCGACTCATCAGCATATATGTTGCCTACTCCGGCTACTACTGCCTGATCGAGAAGCACGACTTTGATCGGACTCTTACTTCTCGAACTGGCTCTTTTCTTCAAAACTTCACCGTCAAGCTCGCTCGAAAGCGGCTCAGGCCCCATATCCGCCAGGGCGGGAACATATTTGACAAGTTCCTCACAAGTGTCTTTTAAGACCCTTAGCTCGCCCCATGTCCAGATGTCGTGGTACCGCAACTCGGAACCTGTGTCTAGAGAAATTACTATGCACAGATATTTGGCCTGCGGAACACTCGAATCGGCTACCAGAACAAACTGACCGCGCATATTTAAATGAGCGTACAGAGCATACCCGTTGTCCAGGCCAAAAATCAAGTGCTTACCGCGTCGTCGCGCATTGACAAACCTTGCGGAAATCAGTCTAGAAGCGAATTCATGAGGCTCGACCAGCGGATTACGCAGGATTTTCGCCTTGATAATTTCCACGCTTACTATTAGCCGGCCCACTACAAACCGTTCGATGCCAGCGCGAACCGTTTCTACTTCAGGCAGTTCCGGCATAGTCGTCCTCACTAAATAGTTTAATCAAATCCTTCGCATCGGCGAGGGGCGGCGCGCTAAGACGGCTCATCAGGTCTTGCCACAATCGCTGAATCTTTGCTGATACACCAGGATCCCGACTTGTAGCAACCCCTGCCGAGCTTTTCAGACAGAAGATCGGCATCCCCGATCTGGCGAGCTTTAGCCCTGCGCTTAAGGACGCAATATTCATTTCACTTACGGCAGCCGGAGCAAACACCACTATATCGAAATCGTCGGATATTTTTTTAACGTCGTCGTCTGAAAGCTCCGGTGTCACCGCAAATGGTGGAAGTTCACGCCACGGAAATCCGCAGGCCTTGGCGGAGACTTGATCCAGATCGCCGGAGTTCAGGTAGCCGGCGGCAACATGGCATCCCACTTCAGCGAGTATGCGAAAAACGTCTACTGATCCTCCGCCCCCGCCGATGACGTATACACTCCTATCGGAACGGAATCGAGGCTCCGGATTGACAATTACGGTGATCGATCCTGAAATCGGCTCCCTGCTCAGGATAACGTCACACTGGTAGACATCGCGCACGAGCTCTCTGGTCAATACGTCAGCCACAGGACCGTCGGCCGCCACCTTGCCACGGCTTAAGACGATCAGCCTATTCGCAATCGAGGCCGCGTGTCCAAGATCATGCAGCACGACGACTACCGATTTATTTTCAGACGATGCCAAATGGCGCAGGTGATAGAACAGATGGGCCTGATGCAGGAGGTCAAGGCAGGAAGTAGGCTCGTCAAGCAAGATTACATTCGACTCCTGCACAAGCGCCCGCGCAATCAAAACGCGCTGTCTCTCACCGCCAGACAGCGACATCACAGGGCGCTCGGCAAGTTCTTCAGGGATCTCGGCTGTCGCGAGTGCGGCGTCGACAGCGCTTCGATCGTCAGCCGTCTCCAGGGCAAATCGAGCCCAGCCGGTGTGGAGCGGCATCCTCCCCATCCCGACCACATCGCGAGCGCTAAAGTCGAACGCAACATGCGTGTCCTGAGGGACGACACTGATCGCTCTGGCGGACTCCGGCGCAGACACTGCCTGGTAGAGATCTCGACCATCCATGAGAACTACGCCGTGCTTGGGCCTCAGTACTCGGGAAAGTGTGCGTAGAAGGGTCGATTTTCCGCTGCCGTTTGGCCCAACAATTGCAGTAATTGTCCCTGGAACAATAGTGACTGACACACAGTCTAACTGTTTGTCATTTGTTGAGGCGTCGTAGGAAACAACTATATTTTCAGCGGATAACAAAAACAGGTCCTGAGTTCGGAAAATGGATGCCGTACACGCCGATCATAGAGGAAGGAACCAGAAGATTCTGACTGCACAACAGGGTATTATACCTGTCAAAGATTGATCGAAGGTTGCAGTAAAATCTTCTCTCTACGACATTCTCCGAAATGGCCCCTAAGAGCAAGCCTAGCAAACATGAAGATTTTATGAAGGAATGACTCGTATTCCTGTCGAACAGATCTCCTAAAGGACGCGTTTGTGCTGCCAATTGATTCCGATCAGAACGAACATAATCTCAGCGATTTAGCCATTCCGAGCGAAAGGCATTCAAGTTCGGATGCGCCGACTGTCCCTGACGATCCGAAGCGAGTATCGTCACGACCATCCCGATCGAGCAGACACGAGCCGGATGCAGATGACCTAGCATCCTACATCAACCGACTGACGCGCACTCCCCTTCTAACCGCCGCTGACGAGTTTCGATTAGCCATTCGTGTTCGCGACGGGGACTGGAACGCGAAGATGAAGATGATCGAAGCAAATATGCGGCTGGTTGTCAGTATCGCCAAAACGTATCTCGCCAGCGGAATACCGCTTGAAGATCTGATCCAAGAAGGTTCTATTGGTTTAATGACTGCGGCTGAGCGGTTTGATCCGGACCGTGGATACAGGTTCAGCACCTATGCAACACAGTGGATTCGACAATCGATCGGTCGAGCGGTTGACAACAAATCGAAGGCGATTCGGCTTCCTGCTCACATCTCCGAGTCGCTGCGTAAAATGGAGAAAGTTCGCGCCGAGTTATGAAGGAGGACTGGAGATGATCCAAGCCCGGAGCAAATTGCAGAAACGATCGGATTGCCGCTAAAGAAAATCAATTCTTTGCTCAGAACCACCCAGGAGCCAGTCTCGCTAGATATGCCGGTTGGAGACGAAGACAATACATCGCTAGGCAATCTCCTTTTTGACAAAACCTCCCCCGATCCTCAAGATGCACTGATTACGGCCGAGATGCGGCTGGAAATCGAGAACATTCTGGGATGCCTCGACGAGCGTGAGCAGATGATCATGCGCAGCAGATTCGGATTCGAAGATGACGGACGACATGTACTGCAGCAAATTGGCGAGACACTGGGCATTTCACGCGAAAGGGTTCGTCAACTGGAAGCTCAAGCGATCAGAAAATTGCGTTCGGCTGCTCGCAAACGCCGTCTGCGCGAATATCTACAAAAATAGGCGGACTGGCTATGGAGTCGCAAGCCAGACGGCGGCATCATGCTTTGCGACAGGGTCATTGGAACAGTACGCCGCTTTCCACTCACCGGCCGCATCGCGCTTGTCTCCACTTGCCCACAATGCTGCTCCCAGCGAATCGTGCACCTCGGGATCCCCAGGGGTCAGCGTAAGAGCATTTTTTAAGGCGTTCACTGCATCGCTCACTTTACCTTCCTGAAGCAGCAGCGACCCGAGCTGTACATCGATGGATGACTGGTCGGCCGGAGTTAGTCCAGGAAGCTTAAGGACGCTCGTCAATTCGGCGACACCGGAGTCTACCTTTCCAGATTCCGCCAAACATGTTGCCAACATGGACTCTGAGCTAATATCCGACGGTTGAATGCAAAGGCTGTAACGGCACTCTTCCACTGCATCAGAGAACCGCCCCAGTCCAATTAACTCGGCAGCGAGTTCTTTGTGGACAGCAAAGCTCATTGGGTCGCCGTGCTCGGCAAGCAGATATTGCGTTACTGCATTTTGATCTTGTCCGAGGTCCGTGTATGTCCTGGCTAGACCGAACTCTTCTTCCGGATCATCAGGGTCGGCCTTGGCAAGCTCTGCATAAAGTTTGACAGCATCGCTCAAATCTCCGGACTCGCGCAAAGCTGCTGCAAGATTCAGCACATATTTCGGTTCACCCGGCTTTAAATCAACCACTGTCTGTAGATCGCTGACAGCCCTTTTCCACTCGCCGTCTCCGGCCAAAGCAACGCCCTGCTGATTTAGTATTTCCGGGTCGTTCGCAATTACAGAAGGAGCGACTGCCTCCGGCCGGCCTGCCGGCTGCGCTGCATAAACTGTCGGGCCAAACGATGCGACAAGGAGGAACAAAAGAAGTCGCAGTCTGACGGCGAGATTTAGCTGATGCAAAAAGTGCCTGGGGTCAAAAGTTGCCACAGTTACATTTTACCTGAGCAAAACACTGTGACTACTCTTAATAAACAAGTAAACGTACCGATAATGTGTGAAAGTCACTTTGGCATAATTTTTAAGAGTAGGACAGTGCAGCAATATGGTTACAGCCCAACAGCCATGGAGATCCCGCGCGCGGTGCGCTTTTACATTGCTCGAAGTGGTGCTGGCTATGACCATCTTCATGATGATGACGCTAGTGTTTGCGGCGGTCTTCCCGATCACGGTGCAGGCTGCTCATTACAGCAACAACTATACGCAAGCGGCCCTACTGGCGCAGCATAAGATCGACCAATTGAGATCTGCGGGTATTAACATTCTAAATTACACCAACCTGAATGGCCTAGGAATAGTGGATACAAATGCTTCGGCGACTGGACCGACGTATACGTTTACCAGCGTGGACAATTTGACGAGCTTCTTTCCTGCCGGGACGACCGGGACAATAAAGATTTCGGACTACAGCACACTTTCGAACGTCACAAATCCGCCGCCGACGGGAAACGTCTATATCGCGACCGTGACGCTGACCTGGCCAGGTTTGGGCTCAACGACCGGGTCTTATACGACTTCAGGAATGATTGTCTCAATGGTGCACGAATGAAGATGCACGCGAAATTGGAGAAAAACTATGACATGGCTTTACCTGACAATTCTCTGTGCGCCGACGCTGCACAGCGAGGCAATCTGCGAAAATGATGTGCCGGTACCAAAGCACGCGAAGACTCGTAAGGCGACAAAACGGCCAAGTCGGCTTCACTCTGGTCGAAGCCTGCATTTCAATAGTGCTCATGGCAATGCTCCTGTTGGGAGCCATTGACCTTTTTGTCAGCGCACTCAGGAATGCTACGAACGCGACTGCTCTCATATTCGCCAACGACGACGCGGCGACGGCGCTGCAATCCGTCGAAGAGAGTACAAGAGAAGCTTACTACTTCCAGCTTCCCGACGAGGCCAGCTTTACTGCGCCCAACGGATACACCGCTTCAAACTATGAAACGACAATGACGTACAGCGGAAGCACAGAAACCATCTGTACCGGGATGCTAGTCCAGATGCCGAATAAGTCCGGAACGTTTTCTGTGTCTCTCGACAATGGAAGCGCGGCAAGTCCAGCGCCTTCGGTTTACTCGCGTGATCAGGGTGTCAACGGAATAACGCCGGGTCAGCAGATACTTTATTACCGATCAGATTCGAACGGAACTCCAGATCCGACTGCCGGCACATGTTTGTGGGCGCTGACCATTTCCGATGCTGACGGCAGTCAACCAACGTATAATCAGCCGATTATCAAGACCATTGCGCCAAATCTGAGCAACGCTGTTCAGTTCCTTCGCCCGCAGAGCGCGCCGAATGGTCAAGGCGTCACAACCAGTATCCCTTATGAGGTCGAAATCAAAGTCATTTGTTCCTACTATGCTCCGACCGGCGGCGATGCCACAAACGAAGTCAGCAATGGAGAACAGACCACTTCACTAGATGGCCGCTGCGTCTTCATGCGCGACCACGAACTGTCGGCGACCTATGAAAACGGCTCGACCAGCCCGGTCAATAATAAGTTTCTGCCGTAAAAATCGTAATAAATTCACGTTATGCCAAAGTATCGTTACAAAAGCAAGAGACGATTTAAGTATCAGACCGGAATGGCGATGGTCGCTGCAATGCTGACCCTCTTCATGGTCATGACTGTGGCGTTGATCGGCATTGCGGGAACCGCCGCCGGCCACGCCAACAACGGCGCCGTTGTAAATGCCGGAAACGGAATAGCAATGGCCAGCAGTCGAATGAATTCAGTCCAGGCCTTTAATCTTGCGGAGGCGGGCGAAGAGTATGCGTTGCAGTGGCTGCACGATCAGTCTGCACCGCCGTCCAACACGGCTGCCTTCGCCCCTTCACTGTGGTCTGGTACCGTGTCCGGCGATCGTGAAGTCGTCACTGTCTATAGCGCGAACAATACTTCCGTCGGCACGTTCAGCGTCAAGATCTATCCTGCTACAGCGAATCCGGGAAACACGCAAAAGGCGTATATGATTGAGTCTGTCGGTACTTCCGGTTCGAACTCACAGATCCTGCAGGCCTATGTTCAACAAGACAGCTTCAGCAAGTACAGCTATTTCTCCAATGACGAATACAATAACGCGTACTGGGTGCAAGGACTCTCGCAATTCGACGGACCGATGCACGATAACAGTGTCAACGTTTACGACCCGAGCAGCCCCACCCCAGTTCCGGAAAACCTTTTATGGTTCGACTACGGCAACCAGACACCAATCTACAATTGGAACGGCCCGGATGCATACAGCAGCGTTGCATCATCTATCGCCTGGCAGGATGACTACGTCGGAAACTACCAGGCGCCGACAACTACCGCTCAGTGGCTTTCCATCGCGGTCGGCGGAGCATCGACGGTTTCAACAGGCGCTAGCTTTATCGCAATGCCGTCATCGAGCACAATTCAACAAACGGCTGCATTAGGCTCGGCGAGCGTGCCGTCTTCCACCGGTGTGGTGGTCCCTAACAGCGGAGGGTCGACCTCGGCGGGAATCTATATCCACGGTGCAGTAAACAACATGATCTTATCTGCGCCGGCGACGGCGTCCCAGGAAATTGAAATCGACCAGACTCAGTCCAACGGGAAAGCATTGAAAACTTATGTTACTGAAAACCTGGCAAGCAATCAAACAACGGTGACCGTCGACACAACCAATTCAAACAATAGCGTCACCGCAGTAACGAATACCTATACAGGCACGACCAACGGAGTGGTTTACAGCGACGGGTCGATCGGCTCGAACGGACCTCCCGGCTCTGGATTATCCGGTACTATCGCCAATAACTATGTAAACGGCAGCGGTAACATTGTTACAGCAAATCAGATGACCCTCGCCACCAGTTCCAATGCGAACATCTACTTGAACGGCAGCGTGAAGTATCTGACTCAAAGAGTAGAAGACGGAAACGGTAACCCACTGCCGGAGACGGAAGATTCGAATTACGTCACCAACGCAGGAACGCTCGGAGTCGTGACTAATTCAGTGATAATCGACGATACCAACTCGTCGGGCTCGATTCTGGACAATGTCCAGATGGACGGAGTGATGTTGGCGTACAACACGATTCAGCCCAACAACTACGCTTACGATCTGGCAACTCGAGGAACATTCACTGTCAACGGGGGATATATCGCCAATCAAGAAGGAATTTTCGGCGAAATGACGATGACCGGTCAACAGATAGCAGGCTTCGCCGACCATTATCACTATGACGAAAGGCTCGCCGACAAACCGCCGCCCTTCTATCCGACCACCGGCTCGGAGTACGACGTACTCTCGTGGCAGCGGGTCTCCTCGGTCATACAGTAGCAATGCGGCGGCCGGCACTCAGCAACGGTCCGTCGGTAGGATGCAATGGTTTGCAGAACTACCGAACGAACCGCGGCATTTGAGTTAAGGCATTGGATTCGACGTGTTGACCAAAGGCGGAAGATGGATCGGAGTGATAAATACACCTTGGGTGGTGAGGTCGGCGACGGCCTGCTGTATCTCTTCGGGCTCTCCCTGCAAAACTACTTGCACCCATCCAGCGCTTTCAGAAAGCTGAGCTCGCTTCAGTGTTACAGTCAGGTCATAGTTTTTTCCGATGTTATACAGTATCGGTCTGTTGGCCATCTCGTTTGTAAAAGTCAGATTGAAAGTTTGAACCGCCATATCTCGCTTAGCTCCTCCAAGAAAATCGGTCCGCCGTTCAGGCGATGTAGTTATCCTCCGGCAATTGCAGGAACGATCGAAACGCTGTCGCCGTCCTTAAGTGCCGTGTCCTTGTTCTGCAAGAATCTGATGTCTTCGTCCGTGACGTAGACATTAATGAAGCGGCGCAACGCGCCACTTTCGTCCCGCAGCCGTCCGCCGAAACCTGGGAACTTGCTGTCGAGTGCGTTGACAAGTTCATCGACATTCGACGCTTCCACAGAAACAACGTCCTGATTCTCAGTCAGCTTTCGCAGTGGCGTCGGAATTAATACACTAACCGGCATGGGAGCCCTCCTTTTGGTGATGCGGATCGATCCCGCTCACCTTAGACAGGACCGTCCTCAGGTCCTGCTTAATACAAGTGAATATCGGTGTGTCACGCTCAGTATACGTACTTGCATTTGTCTCACGCAGTTCTTTGACCAGGTCCAGGAAATCCTGCGGGTAATCTGACTCGAAAGCAACGACGAAATCCTGGTCATCGAGTCCGAATGAATAGGTTGTATTGAGCTTGACTGAAGGATACTTATGGCCTACGCGTATGTGCTCGCGCATTGCGGCCATTCTGTCCTCCGGGCTCAGAACGTACCAAGGCCTGACTTTAACGAACGGATAAACGAAAACATATTTCCCGCCGCCGATAACGATCTTGTTACGTGTCTCATCTGAGCCGTCGTCATGTTCGCTCACATAGATGCTCGTTCCAGTCATGGATAGAAACGAATACGGCGTCTGCAGGTATTTCCCAAGCGTTGTCGTCAACATCCGCGCCGACAGCTCTTCAAAGTCTTCGAGGCGATAACTTATGCGCCACAGGAAAAAATCCGTCTCTCGGCGTATACCCAGGGTGCTGTACGAATAAATGAGGAACCTATCGGAAGCATCCTCAATTACCTGAGCTAATTCATCGACAGCCGCGGTTCTTTGATCGTCCGACAAAGTGCGTAAATATGTCGAGTCAAGTTTGTAAAAAGCGAAGCTGACAAACTGTCGAGGCTTGTCAATATCGTCTTTACGCCGTTTGTCAAATTCAGCCCGTTCATCGGCAGCGATGTCGGGCCGGTAGGTCTGCATTGTGCTCATTTGCGTTTCCCAGGTGTCTGGTATGTTATACCGAAACGGGCTCCCGATTCGCCACCCGAGGTACAACACCGATGCGGTGGCTTAGCAGTGCATCTTCAAGAGACGAAAGTGAAGGCTGGATAGGAATGGTCGCGCCGATTTTGCCGAGGATCGCTTCCTGGGTCTTCAGTCCATTACCGGTGATGCAGATTACGATGCTTTCGTCACGCGGGATGACGCCCTGCTCGATCAGCTTCTTTGTAACACTGACCGTGACGCCGCCGGCAGTCTCAGTAAAGATGCCTTCGGTTTGAGCAAGGAGTCCGATACCATCGACGACCTCGTCATCTGTGACATCTTCGGCCCATCCTCCAGACTTTCGACAGGTCTCCGCCGCGTAATAGCCGTCGGCTGGATTGCCTATTGCAATAGATTTCGCAATCGTATTCGGCCGAACTGGACGCATAATTTCGGCTCGCTCTTTTACCATCGTGGTAATAGGTGAGCAGCCGGTCGCCTGAGCCGCATACATTCTCGTGGGGAGGGAGTCGATCAGGCCGAGCTTTTGAAATTCGGTCAGGCCTTTATAGATCTTGGTAAGGAGAGATCCGCCGGCGGAAGGGCAGACAATGTGCTGCGGAGCCTTCCAGCCAAGCTGCTCGGCGATTTCGTAGCCGAAAGTTTTGGAACCGTCGGAATAGAATGGGCGAAGATTGACGTTCGCGAGTCCCCAGCCGTATTTACCAGCAACCTCAGAGCAAAGCCGGTTCACTTCGTCGTAGTTACCTTTAACACTGAGTACAGTGGCGCCATATACAAGCGTACCGACAACTTTCCCCTGTTCCAGGTCGTGTGGTATAAAGATATACGCCTGGAAGTTTCCTTCCGCTGCGTGTGCGGCGACGGAATTCGCAAGATTTCCGGTCGATGCGCAGCCCACAACCTCAAAACCGAACTCGCGAGCTTTCGAAAGCGCAACCGCGACAACCCGGTCTTTAAACGATAACGTGGGATGGCTAACGGCATCGTTTTTAATGTAAACTTCTTTGACGCCAAGCTTGCTCGCGAGGTTGTCAGCCTTTACCAGCGGGGTGTATCCGACCTGACGACCGACGCACGGCTCTCCGTTTAGAGGAAGGAGCTGCGCGTAGCGCCACATGGTCAGCGGCCCGTCTAGAATCGTTTGACGTGAGAACGTCTGTCCGATTTCGTCGTAGTTATATTGAATTTCAAGCGGTCCGAAACAGAGCTCACAGACATGGACCGGCGAAATATCGTAAATTTCACCGCATTCGCGGCAATGTAAACCAAGGATTCTTGCCAACTTCTACACTCCTCGTCGAAAACAAAAACCGGGCGAAAAAAAGCCCGTCCTCAAATGCGCAACCAGTAATTCACAGCCGCGATAGCGGTCTGTCAAAACTTCCTGCACACAAGGACGAGAGGTAACGAGTCGGTTACTGCTTCCGGCTCCCTCACGTGGTTCCACCTTGCTTCGCGACGGCCTCACGGCAAGCCCTTCTAACGTCGCCTTGTCGGGTACCGGTCTACAGCGGCGGATGAGCCGCTCCGAAACCCTGGCCCTATATCGGGAGCCCCCCGGAGCAAATTACTGATGCATCCGCTGTTCATCTGCTCGGCTCGGAAGCCATTTTCACTCGAGAACAAAACGCCGGATTTCAGCCTCACGCAGATTGCGATTGTCCAGCTCTCTTAAGTTTTGCGATTTCGAATTACTCGTCTTCGTCAGTGCCCAGTGGACGTCATTGGAAACCTCAAACGCCCAGCTTAGTAAAGTATCCTGAAGATTGTACCCATCAATGCTGCTGATAGTCAATTAGACGTCAGTTCATAAATCTCGGATGATAACAAAAGTCCACAGTCACCCGCATAACAAGAGCCTCCGGATTACCGGAAGCTGTATCACACGAGCAGGTTAAGGAGTGACGCCTGCGCCGCTCGAATCGATTGCCGGGGGAGGCGCTTCCGCCTGGCCGGGATAGGGCAGGATGGTCGGAGTAATAAAGATCAGCAGTTCAGTGTTCGCATCATTGATGTTCCGGGTTCTAAACAGAGACCCGATAATCGGAAGCGAACCGAGGAATGGGACTGAGACGCGGGCATTGCTGTCGTTCTTACTTACCAGTCCGCCGATGACCATCGTCTCACCGTTAGCGACGGTTCGGAGAGTATGCACCGTTTGATTTGTGACTGTCGGGGGTAAGCCTCCAGCGTTCGGGTTAGTCGTCGTGTTGGGCAGGTTCAAATCCATGGTCACAGAGTTGTCACCGTTGATCTGAGGCGTCACTGTCAAGCCCGATGTAACATTCAAGAATGCCGTTCCAGTTGCCGTAGTCGCCGTACCTGATCCATTTACGCTGGTCGTACCTTGAATGTAAGGGATTTGCTCATTAAAGGTGATTGTGGCAGGCGTATTGTTTGTGGTCGTAATTAATGGGGCTGAAACTACTTTACTTGTATCCTGAGAAAGCTGCGCCTGCATTTCTGCAACCAAGTTTCCCTGTGAGAATTCGACTACCGTGCTACCCTGGACAGTGGAACCGGTAAAAGACGTACTGATGTTAGGCGCAGGCACTAACTCGAAGTTTATGCCGAATTGATCTACTTTTGAGACACTGGCAGTGATAAACTCAGCTTTTACCTGAATCTGTTTTGCCGGAACATCGAGAAGAGAGATCACTTCTCGCAGCTCGGTAATACCCTGAGCATCACCCTGAACGAGCAGGGAGTTGTCTTGGTCATCTGCAATAATGGATTGAATGCCTTCAGGACGCAAACTTCGCGTCGCGGTAGTGCCGGCACCAGCAGCGCCGGCATTGCCGCCGCCTACATTGCCAAATCCTCCGCCGCCGTTCTGGTCGAACTGAGGAGCAAACTGTTGCGCTTGCGAACCAGGATTTGTCATAAATTGGTTCGCCATAGTTGCACCGGAGCCGCCGACCATTCCCTGGCCATTGGGGACGCCCGGCTGAACTTGAGGACCGCTAGGGATATCCGTCGTTTGCGTAAACGGAGCCTGCGGAAGATAGACATTGGGCGTATTCTGCTTCTCAACTTGAGCTTCATCGTAGTCGACGTTTGGATTGACCGGTCGGTCGCCTTCCTTATCGTTCAGCATCATCATCGCGTACTTTGGATTAATGTACTGGAGACGAAGTCGCTCCCAATGCATCGGTCCAGCGGCGCTCTCTTGACTGTCGGATACCGCAGGTGCTGCTGCCGGCGGAGCGCCAGTCGAAATGGAGGTAGCGACAGCTCCTTCACTAGCCGGACGGAGAATGTAGACACCATCGCTATTTCGCGTAACGACTGCGCCGGCACTGTCGGCAACGTACCCGAGTACGGTACTCAACGACCCACTGACTGTCAAGGAGACTGCATTGTAGGCTTTATCGCCTCCTTCGACGACGATTTCTGCGCCGCTTTGCAATCTTAACGCTCGTACGACGGACAGAAGGTTGGCATTCAGGATGTCTAAGTCAACCTTAGGGCCTGTCGATTGCTGCGTCACGTCATCATCGGCTTTCGCGTATCCCTCAACCCCGAGGCTTAAAACGGAAAGACTTGCTATCACTGCTGTTACAAACAACAGTGTTTTGACGCGAAAAGCAGGGACGGGAAACTGTCCCATGTACGAATTCCTCCTTCAAACGGAGACACGACCTGTTGTGTCCACGTTTCCTTAGATCAAGATTTGAAAGTTCGCGTGCTGACCGTACACAATTGCAGCGGCCAGCCCGAATGCATTTAGAAGCTGGTAGAACCACCGCCGAAGCTACTGGTGGAGCCGCCGCCGAAGCCGCCGCTGGAACCGCCGCTGAAGCCGCCGCTAGAACCGCCGCCGAAGCCGCCGGATGATCCACCGAAGCCGCCGCTAGAGCCGCCAAAACTGCTGCCCGAGTTTCCAAAACCGGAGTTTCCTCCGCCGCCGTTGCGGCCTCCCGTTGATGTAGGAGCGTTAAGAGGCGGGATCTCGCCGGGGCTCGTTGTGCCGAGCGCATATCTTAGAAGTAATGCTGCGTTTGCATATTCGAGTTTAATAGGGATCACAGTCGTCAGGGTGCTCTGGATAGGCTCAGCAGTGGTTGGCGTGACAGCCTGCGCCGGTGCCGTCGTTCCTGAACCTGTGGTTGATACTGCAATCTGTTCCACTCTAGGATGGATGTCGTAGACGCCATCCTCTACCGTAAAAGCAAGCGGAGGATCGGATGATCTCAAAATTGAGCGAAGCGCCACATCGAAAGGAAGGGCTCTTAGATTTACCGTTACCAGACCTGTGACCGAAGGATCAATGGTGTAATTCAATCCGGCACTGTTGAACAGCGTTTTCAGGGCCGTTACAACGGGCGCCTGATTAAGGGTAATATTGACTTCTTTTGTCGGAAGTGTGGCGTCTTGAGCATGTACGGGAGCTGCGGGAAAAAGCGTTACTGCTCCAATCGCAACCAGAGCAAACGCCGGCGCCCGGCCTGTGAACATATTTTTATATCCAGCGAGATTCATGGTGATGGTCCTTCTCTCTGATCGGACTGCTCGGTAGCGTCCTCGGTAACAAACTCTTATACTACGATACTATACTCGGTATTTTCCTTCGATATACCTACAGCAAACGTTTTTTTACGAATTACTCCCGTTTGGCGTAGCAGCCGGAGTCGCGTTGGCGTTCTGACCGGCGGTTATAGGCACCTTTACAAGCTGGCCGTTCACCTTCACAGAAATGCTGTCGCTCTGAATGCTGTAGAGCGTGCCGCCGCCGTTAGGCAACTGATCTCCGGGCTGCAAAACCACTGATTGACCATTACTGTTGACGATTGCGTAAGCCCCTGTACCAAGCATGACGCCGGACAAGGTCACGGTTGATGTTGATGCAGGCAAAGCGGCCGGTTGCGTTGTCCCGACAACTACAGGAACTGTCGTTGTATTGACAGGTGACGAGTAGTTAGTAATAGTCAGCGGTAGTGCAAAGTTTTCCACTCTTGGACGCGGGGGATGTGCGTGCGCTACCCTTGCGATAAGAGCGGCGAGATCGACATACGGCGCAAACGGATCACGTCGAGGATTTGGAACGCCTACGGCGACCTGTGTTGGGGCCGGCGTTGTCGGTACACCGGGAGCGCCAGGGGCAGCGGCAGGGGCAGCGGCTGGTGAAGGTCGTGGTGGAGTCGGAGCCGCTTTCGCCAAAGCCGCCAGCTTTTTGGCTTTTATAGCCTTATTCAATGCCGCGGCAGGCTGCGCGGGCGTCGGCTTCGCCTTATGTTGACCCGGCTTGCCCGATGCAGGTGAGGCGGTTGGAGAAGGAGCCGGCGATCCTGGATTTTGGGCAACTTGAGTTGGCTGAGGAGGAGCGGCAGCGGGCGGCGGGCTGCCGGGCGGGGTTCCTGCCGGTACTCCCGGAGGCCCCCCCTGAGGGGGATTAGCAGCCGTCACAGTCGGCGGCACATAAGGCGACTGCCCGCCTCCAAATATTCCCAGTTGAAAAAGAATGAACGCTATGGCGGCTACCATTAAAACAGCTGCCGCACCGTAAACGATCGGGCGATTTTTCGGATCGTTGAGAAACTGTTGCATAAAAATAATATTCCCAAAAAGGACGACGAACTGTTATACCGCGTTAGTAGATACTTTGCAAGGTCGCTCCCTTCACGGAAGATTCTACTGTTTAGCTACTCCGCTCGGCACCGCCGGCCCAGGAGCATCGCCGTTATGCGGAAATTCGTAGACGGTCGCTGTATAGCTGCCCGTAACAAACGGGCTGATGCCGCTTAAACTTAGCTTGTCGATAAGAACAATCCGGTTGAAGTCGTTCCAGTCTTCCACATGGCGCAGGATCTGCGGAAATGACCCAATAACCGTAATCGACGTGCCGCCGTTAAGCGGAATAACGATGGGATTTTTAGCCACAACCGCATTTGGATCGGCCGGCGGGGCCGGCGTGGTTATAGGAGCGGTTGGCTTGATCCCGGTGGTAGGCATCCATTGTTCTACAGATGGAGCCAAGTCAAAATTAACTTCCTTAATGTACTCGTTCCAGGCCTTCATCCGGTCGGAGAAATCAATGTCCGGATTCTTAGTTCTCAGAATTTGGTCCCATTCGCTGTTGTACTCCTGAACCTGGGTCTGCGCTTGAGTTACCTGCAACTGGGCCTGAGTCTTCTGCTGCGGACCTTCATATTGTTCGTTCGCCTCGTAAGTCGTAGTTTGACTCGCAAGATCGTCAAGAGTGCTCTTGATCAGCAGAAAATAGATGAGGACTCCCGCGACCACTGTCAGCAAAACTCCCGCGATAGATATAGTTAACGGATTAATAAACTTAGAGACGTTCATTTACTAGTGGATTTCCTAGACATTATGCTTGACAGGTTGATGCTACTCAAGAATTCGGCGTCGTTCCGCCGGCGTCCGCAGCCGGAGGCCCCCCAGCGGCAGGTCCTCCAGCCGCAGGAGCGGCCGCAGCTCCACTGGGCACGGCAGGCGGAGCGAATGACTTCTTGAGTGCACAAGTTGCAACGAACGTGAAACCATCAGTTCTTCTCACAACAATCTTAAACAGCTTCGGATTGAAATCGGGATCAGACTCAATCAGGGAATATACATCCGCCGGTGTACCTGGCGCCGCTTGAACGTTGTTGGGTCCACCCGGGACCAGCGGCGGGAGGGCTCCCGGAACCGTCTGATTCGACACGGGCCCCCCTGGAAGTTTGACTCCCGCGGGAAGTGTTACGGCCACACCTGCAGGAACTCCGGGAATAGTGGTCGTCTGTGTTCCGCTGGTGACCGTTCCGCCTGACACGCCAATCACTCTTCCCTTATACATATAGATCTTTTCCGCTGCCTGATCCGGGGTTGGAATAGACGCAACGCTGACGCTGGTAATGTCGGGCTCGTGGTACATCACCTGCAAATACCGGCCAAGCTCTTCTATGCTCGGTGTATAGGCATCGATTGTCAGGGTCTGGCCGTCGACCGCCATTGATGTATAGAGGATCTTAGGAGACGTGAAGCGAGCCACTTCTTCATAGAGGTCAGGGTAGGACGCATTATATGTTTGAACGTCGTGATATAACTGAATATTAGCCTGAACCGGGGCAGCCGCCGCGAGAGTCGACGCCGCCAGCGCTGTCTCGCTGTCCAGGTAGGCTTTCGCGGCGACGGCATCGTTTGCCATAGTTGTCTCGTTTGCATCGGCTGGGCGCAGAATGAGAAACTCCCATCCGAGCAGTCCGCCGACGACGATGATGAAGGCTGCGGTAAACGCGGCCGTCATCTTTTTGTTCAGTCTCTTTTGACCGACATAAGCTGGAAGCAGGTTAATGCGCAGCATTTAAAGTCCTTGTTGGCATACCACAGACGTGTGGGTTCATTATCGAAAGTTGCCGAATTTCAACATTTCGGCACGATGGTTCAACGCCCGACTCTGCGCCGCAGTCGACACTCAAGTAGACGTAACATAAAACCCCGAAAATCCTCGGGTTGTAAGTCGCGTGAAATGCAATAATCATTCGGAGTCCGTCGTACCGGATGCTGCCTGGGCCTTTTTACCGAAGGACGGAATCTTTAATTTGCCGGCTATTGCCGACAAACCGCCGCCTGCTGCCGGAGCGGCAACTTTTTTTGCGGACTTTAAGGCAGGGTCCGGAGGATTCGCAATATATACAGCCTCACGCTCAGCCAGTCCAAGTGCGACCGCAAACGACGGTGCAATTGAGTTAAGGTAGCTAGGGTCATACTGTTTGGTTGAAACTTTAACGCCCGAAAACGGGTTTGCAACTGAGACCGGTACTTGCAGCTCCGTATCGAGAAACTGATCGAGCCCTTTTAGACTGGCAGTTCCACCGCAAAGCAGGATACGGTCGACGCCGCGGCCGCGAGTGCGGATACGATGGTATTCCAACGAGCGCCGCAGTTCGGTAGCCATTTCGGCTAGGACGGGAGCAATGGCCTCGAATACCTGTACACGAAGCTCCTCCGAATCGATCGAGCTGCCGAGGTCGAAACTGCTGGAAAAATCGGTTACCGGTGCATGGCGCGCAAGATCGAGTGACTTGCGGGGAATTGGCTGGGTGCGATCCAGGGAATCGCCGAGTTCGCCGGAATCAAAGTTTTGGGTCGCTTCGGAAAAATCGGGGACCGGGGGTGCGGTCGTATGATCTTCTTCCGATTGGTCGAACGGAGATCGGAACGCTCCGAGGTCAGATTCGGCAAGCGTAGAGTCAAAGCTGGAGCTCGGCTCTTCCTGATATTGGAAGTCTACCTGCTGCTCTTCAGGCTGACCGTAAAAAGAACCAGTGTACTCGCCCATACGATCGACAATGACAGTTGCATGTTCGATTTTAACTCTCTCGGCCTGTTCCATTGTATATCCGAGAACTTCGCTTACAGCTCTGGTCAAGCTTTCTCCGGCGATTGGCAGTGAGCGTGGAAAGATTAACTGACCATCTTCGTAAATGCTGACATCAGTATTATTCGCGCCGATATTAACGATTGCAATCGTTTCACGCTGGGCGTTCAGAGCCGAAAGATCGTAGGCATTATCGGGGTTTGGCGTCGCGCGTACGACCGCACGGCCATTTTGAACATCAAGCAATGATCGGCCTGAAGCAAGCGGCTCGATATCGATAGCAATAGGATCGAGACCGGCTGCAAACATCATTTCAACATAACCGTTGATCACTTCCTGCTGGGCGGCTGCAAGAAGAACGGAAATATTTGGGTTGGATTCACTCATATCCTGAATTGGAAGGACCTGGTAGTCCATGGTGACATCGTTTGGAGCGAACGAGACATGACGTTCATCTTCCCACTTCATGGTTTCCGCAAGTTCGCTCGGGTTCATTTTAGGAACTTCAATGATACGGACGACCACCGATGTTTGTCCTGCGACAGCTCCCACCACTCTTTTGGAGCGGATGCTGCCTTCCTTGAACATCTGCTTAATAACACGTCCCATAAGAACTGGATCGGTGAGCACGTTGTTTTGCATAAGACCGACAGGAGTCGGCATGAAAGCCACATTCGTCACAGTCAAACCGTCCTTA
The DNA here is from genome assembly GCA_003134215.1 of Armatimonadota bacterium. Taxonomy (GTDB): domain Bacteria; phylum Armatimonadota; class Armatimonadia; order Armatimonadales; family Capsulimonadaceae; genus BOG-944. The sequence continues at coordinate 3,347 of PLAD01000248.1, read as the reverse complement.
CCGGACGATGACAATTCGATGGCTTTAATCTGTGCGGAACCGATATCTAACCCGACGATGGGCGCTGGCATTAATTAGGTATTCTCCCGAGTAGATTCTATCAGATCGCAGATACACTGTCAAGCAAAGCTATGCTTTCGCACTATTATTCATATGCTTAATCGAAATACCCTTCTTAATGGCGCAAATTCAATAAAATTAATCTGAATTTAAAGATCGACCACCAAAAATAAATCGCAGCCGCCGGTAATGGCTTTCCAGCGGAGTCCTATTCTATCGATCAGCGCGAGATGTGCGGGACAGCGTTATGGATTAATTACTTCAAAACGCGGATCTAAAGTTTCCCAATAGATGTCGCTTCCGGCGCCATTTGTAGTGGACGCATTCCTTGTGCTAGTCCAGAACAGCCACACCTTATGCGGGTAAGGCTGCCCTGACAGATTACTTGGGGTCGCCGTGGAAGGATTAATCGTCAGGCTGGAGCCGCCGCTTCCAGCCAGCGGATCGAGGAATGCAGATGGATCACTTTCATTCGCTGGAGCATTTATTGGAACCAGATGCTCGCCAGTCACGGAAGTCGCGGTTGGCGAGTTGTACAGGGGTTCATCCTGCCATGTGACGATCCCGGTAGAGGAGCCGTTGACCGAAGTCGACGGCGCTGAGCCTGCCGCCGTGTAGGTGTATTTTACTGTAAACGTTTGGCCTTCGCTATTGTACGAAGCGCTTCCAACGGTGTAGGTCTCTGGGAAATAGACACGTCCCCTCGCCCAGTCGACATCGACCTGACTGGTGACGTCATTCGGTGTAGTAGCGCTGTCAGTCACCGTAAAGGCGGTCAGGGTGTACTGCGAAGCGCCGGCGGCGCTATAGGACAACTGCACCGGATACGGTAAAGTCAGAGTTAGGCGACGGGTGTCGTAATAGAGCACGGATGAAGCAGCCGCGGAGCTGCCGCTTACTGCCGACTGTTTTCGATAGATATACCAATAGCGCGATGTAATTACATTCGGTTGGCCAGGCGCCGCGTTCGGCTTATACTGATCGTCGATAAACGAAATCGGCGCGGTGTTCGACTGGCTCTGGAAGGTGGCACGCAGGGCTTCCGGATTGATATTCAAGTTAAGTGAGCCGAATGTAAAGCCGGTGGCAGGATTGTTGGCCGGCAGGGGCGTGCTGAACGTCACGGTTCCGAGGCTCGGATTGGTGTAGACGATTACGTTCGTTGGTGACGTACCCGCCGCGCCGTTCCAGCCTGTCCACCATTCGGCGATGGAGTTGATCGTGGATGAAGCTCCGCCGCTCGCTCCAAGCGCAGTCCAATTGATAACGAAAACCCACTGACCGCTTGCCCGGTCGTACGTCGCGGCGCTGCCTGCAGGAACAAGCGGGGTCACTGTCGATGCCCCTCCCGCGTTCGTAATCATCGACAGCTCGAACGCGTTCGGATCGCGATACCAGGCGATGTCACGGGCCTGCCAGGTCGCATTGCCCTTGCCGGCAGTCAGGCTCTCGGATACCGTGGGAAGGGTCGGCGCCGATGCCGCGACTGTTCCGGGAAGTGTTGTCACGGGAAGTGACGGCGACGGGGCGAGGGTTGCAGTTCCGTTCGCGTTAACGGTCAGCGTGTACCGCGCAGTTATGATATCGGCATTTGACGCTGTCCCCAACTCGCCGCTGAATACCAGGTCGACTTGCGGAACGACTGTCGTCCCGGAAGTCACGCTTGGGCGCGGCACTATAGTTGGGTTCGAAGCGGAGGTGACTCCAGCAGGCAGCGGCACCGCAACGGCCGAGACAGTGGAAACGCCATTTGAAGTGGTCTCGCCCGGCCAGTACATCAATGTCGACCTACCGCCAACCCTGGTGTAGTAGACAATGAGGGGCGTAACACCCGTGAAGCCCGTCGGTGAAAGGCCGGTTGCTGTGTTGGCGGCTCCGCTGTAAAAATAAGATGCTCGTGGGCCGTAGATCGGTATCCTGGATGTGAAAAGAGTTGCCGGCGTTCCAAACGTCGGTTTATTGCTCGAATAACCGATAGAAGCGGACTCGAGTTCGTACGTCGATGCTCCCACTTGCGTCGCCGGCGTGTTCGTTACCGAGCTTGACGATGTAGTCGCGGACCCGGGAACCTGTGTTACCCACAGAGCGTTCATCGGTCCGGTCACCACGTTCGAAGTATTTAAGGACCCATATGTGCTGGCATCGTACGACTGCTGAAATGTCGTCGGGGTCGGCGATGCTTCGGTAAGCTGGTTCGCCGGGGTCCACCAGCTTGCGGAGCTTGCTGAAGTATAAGTCGGCGTGTTCAGGAGATCCCCATATGGCGATGCTGTCGCAGTCGCGAGGCCCGAACCAAACAAGCTGTACGGTGCGACATTCGTGCTGTTGCGTTGACTNNCGGAGTTGAGCTGTTGCCGGTCGGATCGTAGAAGGCCCACGGCTGAAGATCGTTCTTGTTGTAGCCGTTCGCGATTCCGCTGTCAGTAAGCGGCAGCACTGCGTTCGGTGTCGTCGAGGCCCCTGTTCCGGTAACCGGTAGCGGCGGACCGTCGGTCATCCGACCTTCTATGACCGTGAACTTAACCACTGTCGATGGATTGCTCTCCGATTGATAAGGAATGCTTCCCGAAGTTGCGGCAATGACATCCAGAGCCGAGTTGGTGGTCGGCGCTGTGCCTGCCGGCGACATGCTCGTAGTCATCCAGCCGCTGCTGGTGAAAGCATCGCCTCCGTAGGTAGGCCCCAAGTAGACGTCGAAGTATGTCGGCGAAGACTTACTACCCGTATAGTCGAAACCTTCGAACGAGCTGACCATTTGTGAGTAGGTACCCGCAGGCGTCCCAAGCGGGACGGCGACACTAACGACTGGGCGGCCGTTATATGCTACGTTGTCAAGCGGAATACTGCCATTGCCCAAGTCGTTGTGCGGCACATCCGGGACGGATGCGACTGTCGGGCTAGGATCCCCGACATGAGCCTTGTGCAGTGTTGCCCCCGGCGGAAGATTTGTGCCGGAGAATGTGTTATTGAACTCGTAAACGTCAAACGGCGACGAGCTTCCGAAGTAATCTAGTGAAGAGCGCAGTATCGGCTCGTCGGCCGTTCCGGTCAAGAGTCCGGCCGATGCTCCCGGAACGTCGAACGACGGCACTGTCGATAACGGGCTTGCAGCGTAGCTTCCGAAAGCGTTTGGTTCCTGATAGGTGGTCGACCCGACGTGATAGTTGATGTACTGGTCTAGATGTAGACTGATCAGGTTCGTATTGCCGATATTTTCTATCGTGATCGGTCGGAAGAACTGCGAAAGCGCCTGCGACGCGGCTGTCGGTGGATTTGCAGGGCTTGAC